>JBCDFC010000045.1:0-24672 GCA_039178805.1 Pseudomonadota bacterium
CGCCGGGGCGACCGGCAACGCGGCAGCGACAGCAGGCGCGGCTCCTCAGCCCACGCGGACGCAGAGAGCGACCGCTGAGACGCGGGTCGCGCGCGCGCAACCGCAACGCGCCGCCGCACAGACGCGCGTCGCGACGAAGACCCAGGCCCGCCCGACCGAAACCTCAACCGAGGAGCCGCAATTCCGCTGGGAAGGCGGGCGGCCAGCCTTCGAAGAGGAAACCAAGCCCAAGAAGGTGAAGCGCCGGACAGTGCGTAAGAAGGCTACCGGTACGGCGAAGAAAGCGCCCGCCACGGCCCAAACTGCCAAGACAGCGACGACCGCCAAGGCCGCAGTGGCAGAGACGACGACCTCCTCCACCAAGGAGCGCGTGGCCATCGCGACACCGCAGAACCAAGCCTCGCCCAAGCCCGCGCCCACACCGTCGCCCGGCAGGAACGTCGCCGGCCCTCGGGCCATCGTGCACAACCTCGCGAGTTCGGGCCTCTCAGGCGAACCCAACGCAGCGCTCGGCCAGGCGCGCTCAACAACTACGGCGGAGCCCAGTCAGCCCGCCGCACCCGATGTGCCGCTCGGCGAAGTCCAGAGCGATGCAAAAGAATTCACGGACGAAGCCTCAGGGGTTTGACCGTGGAGAGCCCTGGGGACGCATCCTTAGGGTGACGACCGGACGCAGAGCGACTTGGAACCTCTCCCTGTGTCCGGCCGCCGGTATCGCGTCGTGCGATGCCAACCAAGTAGCAACAGCCACTAAAGTTGGCAACTAAAGGACTATTAGGATGAAACAGCTCCTCACTGGGATTTCCATCGCCGCCCTCATGGCTGGTGCCGCCTACGCGGAGTCCCCAATCGCCGATCCGGTGCAGAACGATCCGATCACCGAGGTCGGCACCGACCCGGGCCTCATCGAGGTAGATCCGTTCGTGTATCGGAACCCGGACATGCCGACCAAGCCGGCGCCGCTGACCAAAACCGCGGCTGACGAAATCGGCGATCAGGTCGGCGATGCGCCGGTGTCGCTTGTCGATCAGCTGAACGGCCCGAACGGCGAAGGTAACTCGGCACAGGTCGATCAGATCGGTGCAACGTGGTCGTCGGTCGTCCAAGCCGGCAACCTGAACGAGGCTGTCGTCACGCAGGACGGCGATCTGGGCGCGAACCAGTCGCTCGTCTCCCAGTTCGGCCGTTCGAATATGGCGGATGTCGATCAGACCCATGACGGTGGCGATGGCGGCACGAACAACGCCGTGATCGCTCAGGGCGCACCGGGCCTCCGCGGCAACAACAACAATGGTCTGATCGTGCAGTTGGGTTCGGGCAACGATGCTACGATCCTGCAGCAGGATGCGTTCGATCAGTCCTCGACCGAGACGTTCGGCAATGACGCTGCAATCGAGCAGAGCGGTGTCATGAACATCGGCTACATCCAGCAGGACGACAACAACGACTTCAACGGCGCCAACAACGGCGGCTTTAATGACAGCGGCGCGGACTTCGCCCTGATCGTTCAAGACGGCGATATGAACGAGGGCGCCATCGTTCAGGATGACAACAACGACTCGCTGATCATCCAGACCGGCTCGTTGAACCAGGCCACGAACGTCCAGGCCGACAACAACCAAAGTGACATCCTGCAGAACGGCACGGGCAACACGGCCTATGTCGAGCAGGGTACTTTGAACCCCGGCGGTGGCGGCACCAACGGGTTCAACGTCTCCGGCGTCACGCAGGCGGGTAACGGCAACATGGCCTCCGTGCTCCAGATGGACACGAACTCCACGAGCTGGGTCAACCAGTTCGGCGGCAACAACATGGCGGCCGTCACGCAAAGCGCGGGCTCCAACTGATCGCCTAGCGCAACACCAATGTTCCCGCGCGCGTGCCGTGCGGGGGCAGCTCGGGCCGGCGGTTCGGCTCGGCACCTGATGGCAGACAGGTCCGTCGGGGCGGATCGCTCCGGTAGGCCCGCCGCGGTTATGTTTCGGCGCATGCTGCGAGAGAGCCGCTTGCGCGGCGTTCTGGGCCGGCTCGGCCCCGCCTCAGCGCGGTCGAGCTCGCTCGAACCAGGGATGAAGGCAATGCTCGGTCCGACCCCTTTAAGGCTCACTGCATATGGCTTGGTTGCGATGGCTCTCGTCGCGCCCGCCGCTTTGGCGCAAACGAAGCTCCAAACCGAACGGGCCGACACGCTCGCAGTGATTAACCAGATCGGCGATGTGGCGACCGCCGTGAGCAGTGGCATCGGCCTCGCAGCGACCATTCATCAGCTCGATGTGGCGAACCAAACGACTGTGCTCCAACGGGGTAACGCCAATCAAAGCATCGTCGAAGCCGAAGACGGCGCGTCCGGTGGCACCGCCCGCGCGCTCGTCATTCAAGACGGTACGGCCAATGCTGCGGCGCTTGCACAACGGGGCACCGCAGCCACCATCGTCGTCCAGTCCGGCCAGCTCAACCAGGCGGGCATCGTTCAGGACAACGCCGGGACGGGCATCGCAAACACCGCGACCGTCTTGCAGTTCGGCGCAGGAAACGAAGTTGCCGCCCGACAACAGGTTCCGATCGGAGCGCTACCTCGCGGCTTCGGCGCGGCCGACGGCAACCGCCTCCTCGTCTCCCAAGATGGCGAGGGCAATGTCGCGAGCGTGGATCAGAACGGCCGCGGCAACCTTGCGGGGATCCGCCAGGACGGCCTCCTCAACAGCACGACCGTCGTGCAAGAGAACGACGACAACACGATCTTTGTGGACCAGACGGGTGTCGGTCTCGTCGTCGACTATTTCCAGAGCGGGACCGAGAGCGCGCCGGTGATCATCAATCAGAATGCCGGCGCACCGCCCGTGTCGGTGACCAGATCGGGACCCTAGCGACAGGAGGCGCGGGCGCGATGAGTTTGGTTCAAACAGCTTTCAGAGGACCGAGGTGCTGCATTCTGTGCGCAGCGATGCTCGCTACAGGAGCTATGCCAGCAAGTGCCACCGCCGACGCCCTCGATCTGCCAGCCCAGATCGGAACGTCTGAGCCCGATGGGATGCCCGCCATTTCCTCTGAGCAGATCGGCAGGACCGACCGATCGGTCGCAGCGCCGTCCATCCCGGCCGAGCAGATCACACTGCAGGACAAGACCAAGATCGAAGAGATCGGCGGCGCCGTCGACGACGCAACACAGGCCGAGCAGACGGTGGGCGGCCGCGATCTTTGCGGTCCGGATGTGAGTGCCGCGACGCGCAAGCGCCTGGGCGTCGATTGCGGTGCACCGGTGCGAGCCAGAACCGGCGGTGACATGGATGCCCGCGTCGGCACGCGCACCGACCCGCTCCTCACGCCTCGCGACCGGGATGCCCAACAACAGTTCGAGGAGCTCGGTCTCGGCGACGATGTCCCCGCAACCGTGATCCTGCAGCAATGAGTGGCCGTCGAGCGACCCCATTTTCGCGGCGCGGCCTTCTAGCCTTGGCGGCGTTCGGCTTGCCAACAGTGGCTCGCGGCGCGCAGCAGGGCCCGACCGGCCTCATCGCTTGGATCGAGGTCGCGCAGACAGGTCGCGTGACAGAGTTTCGTGCCATGGCAGCCGGCGGTGCCCCTGGGGCGGCCGAATTCGCGCTGACGGCCGAGGTTGAAGGCAGTGGCGGTCGCAACCGATCCCGCCAGGGTGGCACAGTGCATCTGGACGGAAGCGGCGCCCCGAAAACCCTGTCGCGCCTCGGCCTCGGCATCGGCGCGGGCGCAACCGTCCGCGTGAGCGTGACCGTTCGCGGATCGGACGGCACGACGAGCAGAGCGGAACTCGTCAGCACGCAAGGCCAGACGACGGATCTGTAGCCCCATCTCGCTGGCTGCAACGACGTCAGGTGAGGTGGTGCTAGTGGTCTGGCCGAGGCATTCGATACCGTGAGTGCAGGACGCGGTCCCGCAATCCTGTCTACTGGCAAGCCCGTGGCGCCGAACGGGTGTCAGGATCCCCGGGTCCCACCCAGGGACGACATGGATGGGATCGTCCCGTTCTCGTCGGACCAGTGGGCGGTGCCGATTTCGGCCGCCGGAACTGAGTACTCACACAGCCGACGGCTTCAGCCGAGGGTCGCGAGCACCGGGAAGGTCTCGAGCATCCAGAACGCCAGCCGCTCGAACTCCCCCGTCGCGATCATCAGACCGACCACGATCAGCAGGACGCCCATACCCTTCTCGACCGTACCAAGATGGCGGCGGAAGCCGTGGGCCCAACGCATGAAGGGGCCAATGAAGAGCGCTGCGACGATGAAGGGAAGGCCGAGACCCGCCGCATAGACCGCCAAGAGCGCCGTGCCCGAGGTCAGCGTGTCCTGCTGTGCCGCGAGCGTGAGGATCGAAGCGAGGATCGGCCCGATGCAGGGCGTCCAGCCGAAGGCGAAGGCCACCCCCATCACATAGCTCGTACCCATGCTCCCGGCCTTGGCCGGCCCTTCGAACCGCGCCTCGCGTCCGAGAAACGGCAAGCGAATGAGACCGAGAAAATGCAGCCCCAGCAGACCGATCACCGCGCCCGAGACTTGTGCCAGGATATCCTTATGCCGCAGCAAGGACTGGCCGAGCGCGGACGCGCCCATCCCCAGCATGACAAAGACCGTGCCCAGACCGAGCACGAAGCAGCAGGCGCAAAGGAGCACCCGACGCTTGAGCGCTTTCTCTTCGGGGCTATCCTTGCGCGGCTGTTCGGGTGCGAGCTGGTCGAGCGTCGTACCGCCCAAGTAGGCGAGGTACGGGGGGGCAAGCGGCAACACACAAGGGCTCAGGAAACTGATGAGCCCCCCGATGAATGCCGTGATGATCCCGATTTCCAAACCGGCCTCCCCAAAGACGGCACGAGAACGCGCCCCGCATCCCACGTAGAACAGGCGTGGCGCCGCTTGAACCCCACATCCGCGCCGAGACCCACCGCGGGACACACGATTGCGTGGGAAGGGCGTAACATTTCGTAGCCGCCGAAGCGACCTCGTCGATCGCGCCGGCACCGTGCCGGCACCGTGCCGCATGCTTGCCCGCCGCGCCGCGCTTGGCTAGGGAGCATCATGTATCCGGGGGCGCCATGATCTACCGCTCAGCAGAGGACTATCTCCGCGCGCCGCGAAAAGCCGTGGCCCTGATCGGCATGTCGGGGCTCGGCAAGACGTGCACTGCGGCGATGCTGCGCGAGACGGGCGGCTGGTTCCACTACAGCGTCGATTATCGCATCGGCACCCGATACATGGGCGAGCACATCGTCGACAATGTGAAGCGGGAGGTGATGAAGAACCCATTTCTCGCGGGTCTCTTGAAGTCTGACTCGATCTACATCGCGTCCAACATCACCTTCGACAATCTCGATCCCCTCAGCACCTATCTCGGCAAGCCCGGGGACCCGCAACGCGGCGGCATCCCGTTCGATGAGTACATTCAGCGCCAACGCCAACACCGCGAGGCGGAGCTTGCGGCGCTTTTGGATACGGGGCTGTTCCTGGGGAAGGCAGCGGCGATCTACGGCTATCCGCATTTCTTGTGCGACACGGGCGGCTCGATTTGCGAGGTCGTGGATCCCTCCGATCCGAACGATCCGGTGTTGAGGGCGCTCAGCGAAAACGTGTTGTTGGTGCAGATCCGCGGCAACGAAGCGCTCGAAGAAGAACTTTGCCAGCGCTTCGAACGCTCACCGAAGCCCATGTACTATCCGGAAGCGCTGCTGCGAGACCTTTGGGCCGCCTATCGCAGCGAGGCCGGCGTTGAGACGGGAGCGGGTGAGGATGCGGTCGATCCGGATGCCTTCATCGCCCACGGGTTCCGGCAGCTCCTGGCGCATCGCGTGCCGCTCTACGATGCGATTGGCCTGAACTGGGGTGTGCAGGTGGAGGCGGCGGAGATCGCGAGCCTGCGCACGCCTGACGCGTTCGACAGGCTAGTCGCCGAGGCTATCGAGCGCTGCCAATCGGTGGCACCCGACCAAGCCGCCAGCTAGTGGCCCTGGGTCAATTTCCCTTCGCAGTCTTCTAAGCACCCGGCAGCCGGTTCTGGAATGCGCTGGTTCCCGTGCCCTCCCGCGTCAGGCTACGCACCCATCCGTTAATCATCAGCGAACGCTGCGAAGGACTTTAGCGCAACGCCCGAACCCTGTGCGGCAGCGTCGTTAGCTCTTCGTTCGCCCGACTCAGGCAATCCTGTCGTGGGTGGGGGCGCTCGGGAACCTTCGCCCATGCCATCCGTGAAGGGCGGGCAGAACTGTGCCGCCCCTGCCCTCTCCGCATCGTCATCGCCCCGACATCAGGCAGCCTGGGTCAGATCCCCGCGGGCGGGATAGTCATTGTCGAGCACGAAGCGCAGCCCGCCAATGAGCTTCCCGAAATCCGGGCGCGTGAAGGGTGCGCTCTGAAGCTGCACGAAAAACACCGTTCCATCCGGGCGCAGCACCACCAGACCCGGCTCGGAGAAGACCGCGGGCTCGGCGCTTCCGGCACGAGCCGAGGAGATATAGAGCCCCCAGGCGCGCGCGGTGGCCTCGGGCATGGCATAGCCGACGGCGAGCCGGTCGATGCCCCATTCCGCAGCGGATCTCTGGGCCCGCTCGGCCTCATCCATCGAGATAGCGACGACCCGCGCCCCCAGCGCATCGGCGGCATCGAGCTCGCCCTGGATCGCTTTGAGGTAATCGCGACAGATCGGACAATGCTTGCCGCGGTAGAAAACGAGGATATCGAAGGCCTCGGGCGCCTCGGCACCGAGGGTGAAGCTGCCGCCGCCGACAAGCGGGACGGTAAGGGCGGGGGTCTTTCCGAGGGGTTGCAGCATGATGCCTCCTAACAGGTGCATGGTTGATGCCGGATGAGGTCGGGTAGACTGAATCCTCCGCATGGGATAGCCCGAGATCCGCAATCCGGACCGCCCATCGGAACCTCGCCCACCGCCATCACGCGCTTGCCACCGCACTCTTGCCGAGCGCGGCCCCAGAGGCCTATCTCGCCAGCACGTCAACGCGACCGCATGCACGGGGCCCAGACCGATGCCGATCAAACTGCCCAGCACCCTTCCCGCATTCGACGTGCTTTCGCGCGAAGGTGTGATGGTGATGTCTGAGGATGCGGCGCTCCGGCAGGACATCCGGCCGCTTCAGATCGGCCTTCTCAACCTCATGCCGAATAAGATCGCGACCGAGACGCAGTTCGCCCGGCTGATCGGCGCCACACCGCTTCAGATCGAGCTCAGCCTCATCCGCATGTCGGGCCATGTCTCGAAGAACACGGCGGCCGAGCATATGGAGGCTTTCTACCGCCCTTTCAGCGAGATGAGGGAGGCGAAGTTCGACGGGTTGATCATCACCGGCGCGCCGATCGAGCTCCTGGAGTTCCGTGAGGTCGACTACTGGGACGAACTCACCGAGGTCTTCGACTGGACCCAGCGCAACGTTCACGCGACCTTCGCGATCTGTTGGGGGGCGCAGGCGATGCTGCAGCACTTCCATCGCGTCGAGAAGCACCCGCTGCCGAAGAAAGCGTTCGGCTGCTTCCGCCATCAGAACATCGCGCCAGCCTCGCCCTATCTGCGGGGCTTTTCGGACGATTTCACCATCCCGGTCAGCCGCTGGACCGAGGTGCGCGAGACGGAGCTGCCGGCGAAGAGTGGGCTCCAGGTGCTTGTCCGCGCGCCCGAAACCGGGGTTTGCCTCCTCGAAGATCCGACGCACCGCGCGCTCTACATGTTCAACCACATCGAATACGACACCTTCAGCCTGCAGGCTGAGTATGAGCGCGACAGGGCCAAGGGCGATCCGATCGAGATTCCGCACGGCTATTTCCCGGATGACGACCCCTCCCGCGCTCCCGAGAACCGCTGGCGGAGCCACGCCCATCTGCTCTTCGGCAACTGGATCAATCAGGTCTACCAGACCACGGATTTCGATCTCTCCAAGATCGGGGCGCCAGCGCCTGAGACGGCGGGGGCCTGACCAAACGTCGCCTTGTACGGCGCGCGACGCATCCCATCTCTTCGATCCAGGCGGACGGAGGATGGAGCGCAGGATGCAAGCGAGGGCGATGCTGCTCAATCGACGCGGGCTGCTGGCAGGGGCGGGCAGTGCTGCGATCCTGGCAGGTTGTGCCGCCCCTTTCCCGGATGATCGTGCCGAGGAACTCTACCCGCCCATCGGCGAACTGATACCGGCGGGCGATGAGATCGTTCATGTCTGGCGCGCTTCACCGGAAGGCGCGGGCGCTGAACGGACGCCAGTGGTTCTGATCCACGGCGCTTCCGGCAACCTGCGCGATTTTACCTTCGCGCTTGCGCCGTTTCTCGCCGCCGAAAGGCCGGTCATAGCGGTGGATCGGCCGGGCTTTGGCTACAGCACGCGGCCGGCGACGGGCGCGGAGGATCCGCGGGAGCAGGCGCGTATCATTAGGAGTGCGACCGAAGGGTTGGGCATCGAACGGCCTATCGTCCTCGGCCACAGCTATGGCGCGGCGGTCGCCATGGGCTGGGCCGTTACAGCACCCGAGACGTTGTCGGGCGTCGTCGCCGTCTCGGGCGTCACGATGCCCTATCGCGGTGCCGGCCGTTTTCTCAGCGCCATCGGTCTCGCCAGCCTGATCACCTGGGCCTACACCGAATACCTCAAATCAATCGCGGATGAGGGCGGTGTCGAATCGTTCCTCTCCCGCGTCTTCCGCCCACAGCGCGTGCCCGACGGCTATGCCGAGTATGTGGGCGCGCCGCTCTCGCTGCGCGACGGCACGCTTCGCGCCAACGGCAAGGATCTCGAGCGGGTCAACAGTGTTCTGATCGAAATGTCGCCCGAATACGGCAAACTCGATCTGCCAGTCGAGATCGTGCATGGCGAGGCGGACTTCATCGATGCGGCCAAGCAGGGCGTGGCGCTCGATGCGGTGCTGCAGCGCTCACGGCTCACGCTCCTGCCCAAGGTCGGGCACATGGCACACCATGTCGCCCCCGCCGTCCTGGCCGCCGCCTGCAGCCGGATCGAAGGCACGCTCGAGAGCTGAGGGCGCCGCCCCCTCTTGATGCCGTCCGATCCATTCACAGGTTGTGGGGGTGTCGAAACGCTCCGGTGGGGATGGTTACGAATGGTGATGCAAGCAGCGGGCTTCCCCGATCCGGTCGCTGACCGGCAATTCTATGAGGGCGTGCCGGCCCGCCGCCTCGCGGCGTTCTTCGTCGATCTTTTGGTGATCCTGGTGCTCCTCGGCGGCGTGACGCTCGTGGTGGCCCTCCTCGGCCTCGTCACCTTCGGCCTCGCCTTCGTCTTTCTCGTGCCCGCCTTCGCGCTTACCGGCATCATCTACCGGACGACGATGATCATAGAGCGTTCCGCCACGCTCGGCATGATGCTGATGGGGATCGAGCTACGCGACGCAAGAGGGGAGCGTTTGGAGACCGTGCTGGCCGCAGTGCACTCGGCCGTCTTCACCGCCTTCTCCTACCTGCCGCCTGTCATGATCCTCAGCCTCGCCTGGGCTGCCTGGAACCCGCGCGGCCAGCTCTTTCACGACATCCTGTGCCAGACGGTGATGATCAATCGGCCGGAAGGTTGATGCGCACCCAGGTCAACCCCACAAGTTCGGACGCCTCCACCGAATCTCTACCGGTGACAGCCGATAAATCCCTGTTATCGTAGTAATGCTGGGAGAGGCGGACGGCGAAGGGCCGACGGGACGGATCTATGTCGCATCACGAGAGCGCGCTAAAGGCGCAGTTCTACCTGACCGCGCCGCAGCCCTGCGCATACCTTGACGGGCGCGAGGAACGGAAGGTCTTCACCACTCTCCAGGGGCCGAATGCCCTTTCCGTCAATAACGCATTGTCACTCAAAGGTTTTCGCCGCTCGCAGTCGGTAATCTACCGGCCCGCCTGCGTCGGTTGCTCTGCCTGCATGTCGATCCGCATCCCCGTGGATGCGTTCGAGCCGTCCAAAACGCAGCGGCGCATCCTCAAAACCAACGCCGATCTCACGGTTCGAAGCTGTGAGGCCTGGGCGACGGAGGCGCAGTTTGGGCTCTTCCGCCGCTATCTCGACCGCCGGCACGCCGATGGCGGCATGGCCGATATGGACGCATTCGACTACGCGGCCATGGTGGATGAGACACCGGTCAACTCGACGGTGATCGAGTACACGCGTGAGGACTGCGACGGAACGCCGCGTCTCTACGCCGCCTGCCTTTCTGACGTGCTCGCCGATGGGCTGTCGATGGTCTACTCGTTCTTCGATCCTGAGGAACGCGCCCGCTCCCTCGGCGCCTTCATGATCATGGACCACATGCGCATCGCTCAAGAGATGTCGCTGCCTTATGTCTATCTTGGCTACTGGGTCGTTGGCTCGCCGAAGATGCACTACAAGATCGGCTATCGCCCGTTCGAGCTTTGCGACGGATCCACTTGGCGGCGCTTCTCCGGCATCGAAGAGTACACGGCCTGGCGTGCGACGCGGGCGCCTCATCCCCGCGATCCCCTCGTCGACTGAGCCGGACCCGGTCAACCTTTCCTGAACCCGTCGGACCTTAGTCTCCCCGCAATCAGCCGGGGCGAGGCGCTCCTGCTTGTCGAATGGAGTCAGCGTCCATGAACCTCAGAGCAACCGTCGCCCTCGCCCTGGCCTTGCCGGTAATCGCGGCCACCGTGTTTTTCTCGATGTTGATCTCGCGCGATCTCTCCACAGCGAACAGCTTGGAGGAGCGCGGCAGCGTCGTCGGCCTGGTCGCTAAGGCGAGCCAACTGGTCCATGAGCTGCAGATTGAGCGTGGGCGCAGCCTCGGCGCCATCAGCGGCGGCTACCGCGATCGCTTCGTCCAAGCACTGCAGCAGCAACGGCTGGAGGTCGATGCCGCAAAGAGTGAGTTCACGCGCTTTGTCAACGACACGAGGGTTGGCGCTGCGGTGCCGCCGCTCGAGACGGAGCTGAACACGCTGAAGTCCAAACTGGCTGAGATCGACACCCTGCGGCGTGAGGTCGATGCGGAGCGCGCCGTCGCCTCCACCGTGATCAAGGACTACACCGTGCTGATCAAGGACATCATCGGCGTGATCTCCTTCGCGGTGGACCGCAGCCCAACGCGTGGGATCTCGAACCGCCTCTTTCCCGCAATAAAGCTGATCGAGGCGAAGGAGCATGGCGGGTTGGAGCGGGCATTCGGCGGTGCGCTCTTCAATCAAGCAGCCACAGGCGCGGCCGAAGTCGAGACACTCGTGGACTACAACAACAAGCTGATCTCTCAGCAGGGCGCCATCCGCCGCTTCCGTGCCTTTGCGTCAGACGAGCATCGGCGTCTCTTCGACGAAACCGTTTCGAGCCCTGCTGTGGACCAAGTTAGGGCCATGCGTGAGGTACTCGCTGACATCGGTGAGACCGGAGATGGCCAGGGCATCGACGGGAAGCTGTGGTTCGATACAGCGACCGAACGGCTCGATCTGATCGCCGAGGTCGAGAAGACAATCGTGGCCGATACCGAAAGGCATCTCACGGCGCTCAAAGAAACGCTTACCGCGCAGAAGATGCAGCTTGGGGCGATCGGAGCGGTGGTGATCGTCTTCATGCTGATGGTGGTGCTCTATGCCGCCCGCTCGGCGATGAAGGGCCTCGCGGACGTGCGCTTTGCGATCGCAGAGTTGGCTGAGGGCGCCACCGATGTCGCGCCGATCACTCGGCGCGACGAAGTCGGCGAAATCCTCTCGGGGCTCCATCGGCTTGCCGTGCGTTTGAACCAAAGCGCGGAAGCGGCGGACCGGGTCTCTCGCGGCGAACTCGACAGCGACATTCCGATCGCCTCCGACCGCGATCGGCTGGGGCATGCCCTTCGCCGCATGCAGTCCGAACTCGGTCGTGTGACGATCGAGACGAGCAACGCCGTGCGCGCCTTGTCCGCCCAGGCGAGTGCACTCTCGGCGATGGCAAGTGACGTCGCCGGTCATTCGCAGCGTCAATCGGCAGCGACCGACAACGCGGCCGCGGCGGTCGAAGAGCTCGACAAGACCATGCAGACGAGCGACGAGAACGCCGCCGAAACGAGCCGCACCGCAGGCGCTGCAGCCTCCGGCGCGACGGATGCGCTGGACGCTGTATCGGAGGCCACGGAGGCCGTGAGCGAAATCAGCCAGCGTGTCAGCCTCATCCAAGAGATCGCGCGCCAAACCGATCTCCTCGCACTCAACGCGGCGGTCGAAGCCGCACGGGCCGGCGAGCATGGCCGCGGCTTTGCGATCGTGGCGCAGCAAGTCAGAAAGCTTGCCGAACATTCGCGCGACACAGCGGACGAGATCGACCGTCTCGCCGTCAGCACGGTGGACGCAGCGGGTCGCGCCAAAGCACAGATCGACCAGCTAGCGCCCGAGATCAGGCGAACCTCGGAGCTCACTTCGGAGATCAGCCACGCGATGAGCGAGCAGAAGATCGGCATATCGCAGATCAACGACGCCCTCACAGTTCTCTCCGGCGTCAACCACGAGAGTGCGGGCCTCGGGCAGTCGAGCGCGGCCGCGGCCCAAGACGTCGAGCGCCTGACCGAGCAACTCGAAAGCCTTCACGCCTTCTTCCGCACCAACAGCTCGGGCGGATCGAGATCGGCAGTCGGGTCCAGTCACGGCTCAACCTCGGATCAATCGATGCCTATGACCTCCAGCCTCGCCGCCTGAAGCGAGACATCCCACAACGGACAAATCGCAGTCCGCCCTCTCGCCGGGGTCCTGGCAGAGTGAGACCGAAACGCCCGGTTGGAAGGCCCGAAAGGGCTGGCTTTCACGAAAGACAGTCGGTCCGGGTCTCCGGAACAGCTGAAGTGCAGGCGGGCACCAGCACTTCAGCAGAGCTCGCGCTGGCAACTAGGCGGCGACTGAGGCACCCAAGAGCGCAGCAACCGTTTCCCCCATAGCCGAGGGCGTGGGGGCGACCCGGATGCCGCAATCCTCAAGGATCTCGACTTTCTCCTGCGCACTTTCGCCAAAGGCCGAGATGATCGCGCCGGCGTGACCCATCGTACGTCCCTTGGGCGCAGAGAGCCCAGCGACATAAGCTGCGACCGGCTTCTGCATGTTGTCTCGCGCCCAGGCCGCAGCCTCCGCCTCCTGCGGCCCGCCGATCTCGCCGATCATCATCACCGCATCGGTCTCGGGATCCGCTTCGAAAAGCGCCAGGATATCGCGGAAGGACGAGCCATTGATCGGGTCGCCACCGATACCGACCGACGTGCTGACCCCGATCCCGAGCGCCTGCATCTGGCTCGCCGCCTCATAGCCAAGCGTCCCGGACCGACTGACGATCCCGACCCGGCCGGGCTTGTAGATATGAGTCGGCATGATGCCCATGAACCCTTTGCCAGGGCTGATCACGCCCGCGCAGTTCGGCCCGATAAGTTGCATCTTCCGGTCCGCCCGATAGCGACGCAGGAAGCGCTTCACCTGCATCATATCCTGCGCCGGGATGCCATCGGTGATGCAGACGGCCGTGCGAATGCCGGCATCCGCCGCCTCCATGATTGCATCCGCCGCGAAGGGGGGCGGTACGAAGACGAGGCTCGCCTCGGCCCCCGTCGCGTCGACTGCTGCACGCACCGTGTCGAATTGCGGCCGGCCGAGCACCTCGGCCCCACCTTTGCCCGGTGTCACCCCCGCGACGACATTGGTGCCGTAACGGACCATGTCCTCTGCATGGAACTTGCCGAGCCGGCCGGACATGCCCTGCACCAGAACTCTGGTCGTGCTGTCGATCAGAATTGCCATCGCCCTCTCCCTCAGCTCGCCTGCATCGCACTACGGGCATCGGCCGGCAGCGCGGCCACCGCCTTCTCAGCCGCATCGGCGAGGCTTGATGCGGTGATGATCGGCAGGCCTGAGCCGTCGATGATCGCGCGCCCTTCCTCCACATTCGTCCCGGCAAGGCGCACGACGACCGGTAGCTTGAGCTGCAACTTCTCGAAGGCTTGAACGACGCCTTCCGCCACCCAGTCGCAGCGGTTGATCCCGGCGAAGATGTTGACCAGCACAACCTCGACATTGCGGTCGAGCAGCACCGCCTGGAACGCTTTCAGCACCCGCTCGGGGCTCGCCCCACCGCCGATATCGAGGAAGTTCGCAGGCTCTCCCCCCGCCAGCTTGATCATGTCGAGCGTCGCCATCGCGAGGCCCGCGCCGTTGATCATGCAGCCGATGTTGCCTTCGAGCCCGACATAGTTGAGCCCGCGGTCATTGGCATGGCTCTCGCGCGGATCCTCCTGGCTCTTGTCGCGCAGCTCAGCGATCTGCGGCCTGCGGAACAGGGCGTTGTCGTCGAAGCTCATCTTCGCATCGAGCGCCACCAGCCGGCCGTCGCCCGTGACGACGAGCGGATTGATCTCGACCATCGTCGCATCAAGGTCGCGGAAGGCGCGGTAGGCACCCCTGAAGATCCGCACCGCGTCGTTGATCTGCGCCGCTTCGAAGCCGAGCGCGAAGGCAAGCTCACGCGCCTGAAAATCGCGCATGCCCGTGGCAGGGTCGATCGAGAGACGGCGGATACTGTCGGGCTTCTCGACCGAAAGCTCCTCGATCTCCATGCCGCCCTCCTCAGAGGCGACGACCATGATCCGTTCGGACGCCCGGTCGAGCACGAAGCCGAGATAGAGTTCGCGGGCGATGTCGGTCGCTTCCTCGACATAGAGCCGACCGACAAGCTTGCCGCGCGGTCCGGTCTGCCGGGTCGCGAGCTTCTTGCCGAGAAGCTGGCCCGCGGTCGCGACGATCTCGTCCTCGCTCCGGCAGAGCTTCACGCCGCCCGCTTCACCACGGCCGCCCGAATGGATCTGCGCCTTGATGACCCAGGCGCGCCCTGCCAGCTCATGCGCACGATAGCCTGCCTGCTCGGGGCTGTAGGCAGTTCCGCCGCGGGGGACGGGCACACCGAAGCCTGCCAGGATCTCTTTCGCCTGATACTCGTGGATGTCCATGCGCCTCCTCCCACCATGGTGCGCCCTATGTCGGGTGGGCGCTTCGGAGGGATGTCCTGGAGCGATGGACGGCGCTTGTGAACGAAAACCGGGTCGAGGCGTTGCGGCTGTGGTTTACAGTAATATCGTTACGTTAATTTTGTTATCGTGCACAGCAACAATCACAACCAATCGTGCCGAAAACGAAAAGGCCGAGCGCGAGGCCCGGCCTTGCACTCGCGGTCTGCATCGAACTCAGTTGCTGAGCCGGTTCTGCAGCACGTCGAGATTGATCCCGAACGTCACGGCGCCGATCGGCACGTCGCCGTTCTCCGGATCGACGACCGTCATGCTCACCTGGGTTTGATAGAGCTGGGTCGAATCATCGAACTCGATCTCGCCCACATGGACAGCGCCCGCGCCCTTCAGGAAGGTCTCGCTATACTTCGCCTCGTCGCCCTGCCAGAAATCCGAGGTCGCGTCGGAGATCGCAACGTTCAGGCCATAGCGATCCATGAGAATGATCTCGGTGATGACGCCGTCCGACAGCTCGCGCCGATCCCGCAAAATGATCGAGGCCTGCCGGTCAAGCAGATCGTAGATCATCGGGCCATTGCCATTCTCGGCACGCCACTGCTGATCCAGGAAATCGATACGACCTTGGCGCAGCGTGCCGTTGGACTCATTCTGCTCGCGAATGGCGTAGAGAAAAATCGGATCGGTGATCCACTCCTGCAGCTCGGTCGCAGCCACCCTCTGAACCAGATCCGCGAATTCCGGCCTCTCCTGAGCCGCAGCGGGCCCGACCAGCATTGCCGTCGAGAGGCAGAACGCGATCGCCGCTCCCGCCGCTTTGATCCCAATCATCGTCATACTCCCCTCTGGAAATCGGTCCGCATGCCCCGGACACAGTCAGCTTATTGAGCGAGCGACCCCACACGCCCGCTTCCAGCCAAACAACACTTGTCCCGGAGGACCGCACACTTGAAACTTGATTCGGACACTACGCTTGCAACGAATCCACTAGTGCCAAGCGAATGGGGCGAGCCCATGACCGGCTTACATTATGCTGCCATGATAGCGTTAATCTTCCGCCACACCAGGTGAAAGATTTTCTGTCAGCGACGCGGTCGGCGCAGCAGGCTGCCACCGATCATGGCCTCGCCTCGGCCATGCATACCTGCCGCCACAGGGACGGAGCCGCCGAAGGGGTTTTCGCCCTTCTCCTTCATCCGGCGATACTCCGTCATCATCTGATAATCCTTGTCGGGCCCCTGGACTTCCCAAACGCTCATCCAGGCGCTCGGGCCGAAATCGTAGCGGACACGGTAGAGATCCTCGCCGCAGAGATGCTCCGCCACAGGATCCTTGGTCGGGAAGGCGTGGAACGGCCGGCCATCGGTGTACTGCACCTCGACCTCCCCAGGGCCGGGGAAGCGCCAAAGGGAGCCGCGCTCGGCATGATAGTCATGCCCACGAAACCGCAGAACGCCCTCCTCACGGCATGCGAGCATGCCCTCCTCAGCGGGTGGCGGTACGGCGTCGAACCGGGCCTCGCCCCAGAACTCACCGATCACGCCCTCGGCGACGTTCTCGATGATCCGGCGCATGGCCCAATGGCCGCGGAAGTAACGCTCGGTTGCCTCGTCCATGGTGGTCCTGCTAGCTGACGCCGAACGCGCCCTCAACCGCGCGACATAAGCGCGAGGCCCCGATGATCCCACGTTACAGTCGGCCGGACATGACCGAGATCTGGTCGGCAGAGACCAAGTTCCGGATCTGGTTCGAGATCGAAGCCCATGCGGCCGATGCCCAGGCAATGCTCGGCGTGATCCCGAAAGAGGCTGCCGAAGCCGTCTGGCAAGCGAAAGACGTCGATTTCGACATCGCCCGCATCGACGAGATCGAGAGGGAGGTGAAGCATGACGTGATCGCCTTTCTCACGCATCTTGCCGAGCATGTGGGAGAGCCCGCGCGTTTCGTCCACCAGGGCATGACGTCCTCGGACGTCCTCGACACCTGCTTCAACGTCCAATTGGTGCGCGCGGCCGACATTCTGCTGAAGGATGTCGATGCGCTGCTCGAGGCGCTGAAGCGCCGGGCATATGAGCACAAGGACACGGTCTGCATCGGGCGCAGCCACGGCATCCATGCAGAGCCGCTGACCTTCGGGCTCAAGCTTGCGGGCTATCACGCGGAGTTTCAACGCGCGCGCCTCAGGCTGCAGGCCGCGCGGGCGGAAGTTGCGACTTGCGCGATCTCGGGCGCAGTCGGCACCTTCGCCAACATCGATCCGAGCGTCGAAGAGCATGTGGCGCGCGAGATGGGCCTCGAGGCCGAGACGGTCTCGACCCAAGTCATTCCACGCGACCGCCACGCCATGTTCTTCGCCACCCTCGGCGTTGTGGCGAGCTCGGTCGAGCGGCTGGCGACCGAGATCCGGCATCTCCAGCGGACCGAAGTACTCGAGGCCGAAGAGTATTTCGCGCCCGGCCAAAAGGGCTCCTCGGCCATGCCGCATAAGCGCAATCCGATCCTCACGGAGAACCTTACGGGCCTCGCTCGGCTCGTGCGCGCCTACGTCGTGCCGGCGATGGAGAACGTTGCCCTCTGGCATGAGCGCGACATCAGCCACTCCTCGGTCGAGCGCAATATCGGGCCGGACGCTACCGTCACCCTCGACTTCGCCCTCGCGCGGCTCACGACTGTGGTGGACCGGCTCGTGGTCTACCCCGAAGCGATGATCCAAAATCTCGAACGCACGCGCGGACTCGTGCACTCGCAGCGCATCTTGCTGGCGTTGACGCAGGCGGGGGTGAGCCGCGAGGACGCCTATCGCCTGGTGCAGCGCAACGCCATGAAGACATGGGGAGAGGGCGCCGATTTCCGTGAAAGCCTGAAGGCCGACCCCGAAGTTGCCGCAGCCCTCGATGCTGCCGAGATCGATGCCAGGTTCGATCTGGCCTACCACACGGCGCATGTGGACACGATCTTCCGCAGGGTTTTCGGGGACGGGAATGACTGAAGCCACGATCGCGCGCCTTGCCCGTGTCTTGGCGACGATCTGGGGCTGCTTGCTCGCCTTGTGGCTGATCGCCATCGCGATCGTGCTCAACTATCGCGATCTTGAGAGCTGGCCAACGGATTTCACGGTTTTCTGGCGGGTCGCGGTCATCGCGTTGGAGCAGGATCCCAACACCACTTACGCTAACGAGGTGCTGGGCGATGTCTGGACCGTGCCGACCGAGGGCGCGCCAGCACATCAGGCGGACTGGCTCTACCCACCGACGGCGCTGTTCGCGTTTCTACCCCTAGGGCTGATGCCCTTCTCCCTCTCGCTCACCGTCTTTTCGGCGCTCAGCCTTCTTGTTTTCGCGCTCTCGCTCAGGCGGTTGGCGGCGCCGTTGCCGGGCGGCGTGCTGCTGCTGCTCGCCTCACCCGCGATCCCTGTCGCGGTGCATCTTGCGAACACCACGTTGTTCTTCGCCGCGGGCCTCGCCTGTGTGACGGCATCGCTGGCCGCCCGGAAGCCGCTGTCGGCGGGTGCCGCCACGGCGGTCTTCATGCTGAAGCCTCAGCTTGGCATTGCCTTTCCCATCGCCTTCGCCGCCGGTGGGCACTGGCGTGCCTTCGCCGCCGCAGCCGTAACTTGCATCGGCATCGTGGCGCTCTCGCTCGCAGCCTTCGGGATCGGAAACTGGGAGGCGTTTGCAGAGAAAACCTTCGGCCATATCGACGCGATGGCACGATGGGAGCACCTGATGATCTCGGTCTACGCCATGGTCAAACTGCTGACGGGCGACACGACGACTGCACTCGCGATCGATGCGGCAACGGGCCTCGCAGCAACTGCGCTGCTCGTGCTGGCGATGCGGAAGGAGCCGAGCGGTCACGCTTCGCTCGCGCTCCTCTGCCTGGTGCTCGCGTTCCTACAGCCGCGCCTCTTTTACTACGACTGCGTCTTCTTCCTCGTCGCCATGGTGCATCTTTGGCGTGCGGGCGCGGGCGAGACATGGGCAGGGCGGCTCGTGCTCTTCTTCTGTTGGTCGGGGCTTCCAGCCGTCTCCAAGGTCGTCACCGGCGACAGCTTGGCTCTCGTGGTGCCATTGATGCACGGAGCGGCAATCGGATATACGGCCCATCTCGCGCTCGCCCCCCGAAGTTCATCGCGCACAGGCGGACAAAGCGCCCCATCACCAAATGCTTGAGGCATCGACGCGAGGCTATATCTTAGATCTGTAGTCAACGGAGGCGTTCATGATCACCCGTCGCGCTGTCGTCACCGCCTTGGCTTTGAGCCCTGTCACGCTCCATGCGGGCGAGCTCAGCGCGCATGACTTCGCGTTTCCCGGCATCGACGGGGGCGTGGTGCGCCTCGCGGACTATGCGGGCAAAGCGGTTCTCGTCGTGAACACCGCCTCGCGTTGCGGTTTCACCTATCAGTACGACGGCCTGCAAAGCCTCTGGACCCGCTATCGTGACCGAGGCCTCGTGGTCATTGGTGCGCCGTCAGACGACTTCAACCAAGAACTCGACGACGAAGCTTCGGTGAAGCATTTCTGCGAAGTGAACTTCGCCATCGACTTCCCAATGACCGGCATCATTCCGGTGACGGGTAAGGGCGCGCACCCCTTCTACGCTTGGGCGCGTCGGGAGCTCGGTCCAAGCCGCGCCCCGCGCTGGAACTTTCACAAATATCTGGTGGGCCCCAACGGGCAACTGGTCGCAGCCTTTGGGACGAATGTGGACCCGGCCTCCGGCACGGTGACGAGTGCCATCGAAAATCTGCTCTCGGCACCGTCGCAAGGCTCGTAGCGACGTGCTCGGTGACAGGATGCCACGCGCGGGCGGCGATGGCAGATGGTGGTGTGCCCGGCTCATTCGATACCGTCATTGCCGGGCTCGATCCGGCAATCCATTTTCCCGAAGGCACTCGCGTTCTTCTGGTCTTCTGGATCCCGGGTCGAGCACGCGGATGACGTGAGCGCGTTCGTCCCGTTAGAGCCTAGCCACTAGAGAACGTTTTGGCTGTCGCCGGGTGTGCGGCGGCGCCTGATGCCATCCTCGATCGTCGCCCCCGGGACGACGAACACGAAGTCGGTGCCGAACTGATAGACCTGGGCGCAACCGCTCGCGCCGCCGCCCCAGCTACCGTCCCATTGTCGGCAGAGAAAGCCATCCTCGGTCACTTCCCAGCGCCCTCGCGCACGCTGCACCTGCCGCCCATCCTCACCCCGCGCAAGCCCCGTCAGGCTGCCATCGCGGCCGAGATAGACATGCCAGACCAGCTCATCCGACTGATGGCTGAGGGTCGAGTCGCGCAGGAACACCTCGATCTCGGTCGGATTCAGGGCTGCCCGCGGGCTCTCGGTGATAGCCTCGCCCTCGGGCAGGCTGCCATCGTCCGTCCCGTCGACGACCTGCGGCAAGTCACAGGCCGCGAGCGCCAGGCCGGCCGCGGCGAAGGACACTGCGCGCCAGAACCTGCCTGAGCGCGACCGGCTCAGAGCCCGAGCTCCACGGCGAGTTGGCGGATATCCGCAAGCCGTTGCGCCTCTGCCGTCTGCCGAGCCTCGGGCGCATCCGCGAGGGTCCTCTCGGCCGCCGCGATGCGCGTATCGATCCATTCTCGGTCGACGCTGTCCGCTGGCGCCGCATCCTCGGCAACCACCCCAACCGCAGAGCCAGTGATCTCCACAAACCCGCCAGTCACGACAAACCGATGCTCCGACCCACCCGCGTTCGCCCGCACGACCCCGGGGCGGAGCGCCGTAAGGAACGGCGCATGGGCCGGCATGGCTGTCAGCTCACCCTCGGCACCCGGCACGGTAACTGCCTCCGCATCGATCTCGGCGAGCTTCTTCTCCGGGCTCACCAGCTCGAAAGTCATCGTATCGGCCATGGCTTAGCCCCTTAGGCATGTGGGTAACGCAGGAGATGTTCTCCTAACGTTCGCCACTCCTTCATTTGTTCGGTGCACCCTCCCGAGGGGTGGGAGGGCCATCCTATTCAAAACCACCCGACGTCGCAGCGGGCGGCGATCAGGCCGCCTCCGCCATCTTCTCGGCCTTGGCGATCGCCTGGTCCAGATCGCCGACCATGTAGAACGCGGCCTCCGGCAAGTGATCGACCTCGCCGTCGCAGAGGCGCTTGAACCCGTCGATCGTCTTCTCGAGCGGCACCTGCACGCCCGGCGAGCCGGTGAAGACCTGCGCGACGTCGAAGGGCTGGCTCAGGAACCGCTGCACCTTGCGCGCCCGCGCCACAGTCAGCTTGTCCTCTTCCGACAGCTCGTCCATGCCGAGGATCGCGATGATGTCCTGAAGCGCCTTGTAGCGCTGCAGGATCGACTGCACCTGGCGCGCTACGTTGTAGTGCTCCTCACCGACGACCGCGGGATCCAGGATCCGCGACGTCGAATCGAGCGGGTCGACCGCCGGATAAATCCCTAGCTCCGCGATCGAGCGGCTGAGGACGGTCGTGGCATCGAGGTGGGCGAAGGACGTCGCCGGGGCCGGATCGGTCAGATCGTCCGCCGGCACATAGATCGCCTGCACCGAGGTGATCGAGCCGTTCTTCGTCGAGGTGATCCGCTCCTGCAGCGCGCCCATATCCGTCGAGAGCGTCGGCTGATAGCCCACGGCAGACGGAATACGGCCGAGAAGCGCCGACACTTCCGAGCCTGCTTGCGTGAAGCGGAAGATGTTGTCGACGAAGAACAACACGTCCGTGCCGGACTGGTCGCGGAACTGCTCAGCCAGCGTGAGACCCGAGAGCGCCACACGTGCCCGCGCGCCCGGCGGCTCGTTCATCTGGCCGTAGACCAGCGCCACCTTGGATTTCGAGATGTCCTTCTCGTTAATGACGCCCGCATCCATCATCTCGTAATAGAGATCGTTGCCCTCGCGCGTCCGCTCACCCACACCGGCGAAGACCGAGAAGCCAGAGTGCACCTTGGCGACGTTGTTGATCAGCTCCTGAATGAGCACGGTCTTGCCGACGCCAGCACCGCCGAAGAGGCCAATCTTACCGCCGCGCGAATAGGGTGCCAGCAGATCGACGACTTTGATGCCCGTGACCAGGATCTCAGCCTCCGTCGACTGCGCGGCGAAGTCCGGCGCTGCCTGGTGGATCGGCCGCGTCTCGGTGGCGTCCACCGGGCCCTTCTCGTCGATGGGCTCGCCGATGACGTTCAGGATCCGGCCGAGCGTCGCATTGCCCACCGGCACCGCAATCGGCGCGTCTGTGTCCGACACCTCCTGCCCGCGCACAAGGCCCTCGGTCCCGTCCATCGCAATCGCCCGCACCGTGCTCTCGCCCAGATGCTGCGCGACCTCGAGCACGAGGCGGTTGCCCTGATTGGTCGTCTCCAGCGCATTCAGGATCGCCGGAAGATGGCCGTCGAATTGCACGTCGACGACGGCGCCGATGACCTGCGTGATCTTGCCAGTCTTTGACATGGATATCCTCCGTCGTCAGAGCGCTTCGGCGCCCGAGATGATCTCGATAAGTTCTTTGGTGATCGCGGCCTGGCGCGAGCGGTTGTATTCGAGGTTGAGCCGGTCGATCATATCGCCCGCGTTGCGCGTCGCGTTGTCCATCGCGGCCATGCGCGCGCCCTGCTCGGATGCCGCGTTCTCCAACAACGCCGCGAAGACCTGCGTCGCCATATTGGCGGGTAGAAGCTCGGCGAGGATCGTCTCCTCATCCGGTTCGTACTCGTAAAGCGTGCTCGCCTCGGCTTCTTCGTCGAACTCCGCCGGGATCAGGCGAAGCGGCGTCGGCTCCTGACTGATGACCGATTTGAAGCGCGCATAGAAGAGCGTGCAGACATCGAACTCACCGCTCTCGAAGCGGTTGCGCACATCCTCCGCAATCTCGGCCGCGTTCTCGAACCCGATGCGCTTCACCGCGGACAGGTCCACATGGTGGACGAACTTGTCCTTGTGGTCGCGACGGAGCTGATCGCGCCCCTTCTTGCCGACGGTCATGATCTTGACCGTCTTGCCCTCGCTCTCGAGCGTCGCGATATGGCGGCGCGCAAGGCGCACGATCGAGCCGTTGAACCCGCCGCAAAGCCCACGCTCCGCCGTGCAGATCACGAGGAGATGCACCTTGTCCGCGCCATTGCCGACCAGCAGCTGCGGCGCCATCGGGCTGTCCTTGGCGGCCAGGGCGAGGTTGCCCATCATCGCCGTCATGCGCTGCGAATAGGGGCGCGCGCTTTCCGCTGCCTCCTGCGCACGGCGCAGCTTTGCCGCGGCCACCATCTGCATGGCCTTGGTGATCTTCCGGGTCGATTTAACGCTCTCGATCCGGTTCTTCAGGTCCTTGAGGCTCGGCATTGCGGGCTCCCGTCCTTGTTCCTGGCGCTATCGGCTCAGGAGAAGCCCTTCTTCACGCCCTCGATGACGGCCTTGATCTTGTCTGCAAGCTCGCCATCGACCTTGCGGTCATCGTCGCGAATGCTGTCGAGCAGCGACTGGTTCGAGTTGCGCAACTCCGACAGCAGTTCCTTCTCGAACGCACCTACTTGCCCAACAGGCATGTCGTCGAGATAGCCCTGCGTGCCAGCATAGATCACACAAACCTGCTCGGAATTCGTCAGCGGCGAGTATTGCGGCTGCTTCAGCAGCTCCGTCAGCCGCGCACCGCGGTTCAGAAGCCGCTGCGTCGCCGCATCGAGGTCCGAGGCGAACTGCGCGAAGGCCGCCATCTCGCGATACTGCGCAAGCTCCAGCTTCACGGTACCCGCGACCGACTTCATCGCCTTGGTCTGTGCGGCCGAACCCACGCGCGAGACGGAGAGGCCGACATTTACCGCCGGGCGGATGCCCTGGAAGAAGAGATCGGTCTCGAGGAAGATCTGACCATCGGTGATCGAAATCACGTTGGTCGGGATAAAAGCCGACACGTCGCCCGCCTGCGTCTCGATCACCGGCAGCGCCGTGAGTGAGCCGGACTGATGGTCGGAATTCAGCTTCGCCGCACGCTCGAGCAACCGCGAGTGGAGGTAGAACACGTCGCCCGGATAAGCCTCGCGTCCCGGCGGGCGGCGGAGCAGCAGCGACATCTGACGGTAGGCCACCGCCTGCTTCGAGAGGTCGTCATAGATGATGAGCGCGTGCATCCCGTTGTCGCGGAAATACTCCGCCATCGCGCAGGCCGAATAGGGTGCGAGATACTGCATCGGCGCAGGCTCGGACGCCGTTGCCGCCACGACGATTGAGTAGTCGAGCGCGCCGTTCTCTTCGAGCTTGCGCACGAGCTGTGCGACGGTCGAGCGCTTCTGCCCAACCACGACGTAGACGCAGTAGAGCTTCTTGCTCTCGTCGTTACCCGCAGCCTCGTTGTAGCTCTTCTGGTTCAGGATCGTGTCGACGGCGATGGCAGTCTTGCCGGTCTGCCGGTCACCGATGATCAGCTCGCGCTGGCCGCGGCCGATGGGGATCAGTGCGTCGATCGACTTGATGCCCGTCGCCATGGGCTCGTGCACCGACTGGCGCGGGATGATGCCGGGCGCCTTCACGTCCGCGACGCGGCGCTCCGCAGCTTCGACCGGGCCCTTGCCGTCGATCGGGTTGCCGAGCGGGTCGAGCACGCGGCCGAGGAGGCCCTTGCCCGCCGGCACGTCCACGATGGAGTTCGTGCGCTTGACCGTATCGCCTTCTTTGATGTCGCGGTCCGAGCCGAAGATCACGACGCCGACATTGTCTTCCTCGAGGTTCAGCGCCATGCCCCGGATGCCGCCCGGGAACTCGACCATCTC
>JBCDFC010000046.1:0-24307 GCA_039178805.1 Pseudomonadota bacterium
AATGGCAGTGGGTAAGCCCACATCAGCCAGGCTGGCTTCGACACCTGCAGGAACAGCCATCACGGCCAGCGCCGACGGCGCGGCAACAACATCTCTACGGTTCAGCATTCCTCGTTCCTTCAATGGCTAACTCTTTGGCGCAGTCACCAGCAGGCATGGTGGATCGCGACAGGAGAGCCCCAGCGGAACGAGAGAGCGCGCAGCGTTTGTGGAATGAAATGTGGATGCACATGAACTTTCAGAGGTTTTTCCCTGAAAAATCAGTATCTTATCGTTGGCATATGGCGGAGCGAGTGGGACTGAGGTCTAACGTTCTCTGGCCAGGTTTCGGCACATTCGACCGATGGAGTCTTGGTGGATTGCCGCTCTTGACGGCGTTGGTGACCTCGCGGTGCGCGCGGAGAGCTGCTCGGCTCCAATGTATCGATGGTGAGGGCGCGAAGACCGGCCGGGGTCCCTGCGTTGAGGTCGGCTTCGATGCTGGAAGAAGGTCAAGGGGCGCAAGCGCCATCTGCTTTGCGGCCTGCTGGGGCTGATGCTGCGGATCGCGGTTTACTTGGCCGGCATCCAGGATCGTGACAGCGTGGCGCTTCTCGTGGATCGGATCGCGGCGCGGTTTGCGTGCGTCAAACGGTTCTTCGCGGACGGGCGTCACCGCGGAGGCGGCGGGTACTTGTCTGGACGAGGTCATCATCCGGCACGATAGAACCTAGGGCTTGTTGGCTCCGCGCGGCCGCTATGTCGTCGCCTGCACCGTCGCATGGCTCGGGCGATGCCGTCGCCTGACCAAGGGCTGGGAGAAATCCATCGCTTTTGAGGCCAACTTCCTTCTCATTGCCCACAGTCGCCTGCTCACGCGTCGTTCCGCAAGGCCTTGCCATGCTTGATGGAGTGCCGTGTCAGATTCGGAGGCCTTCGATCTGCTGAGTGATCCGTCGTCTTCGGACGCAGTCTGCATACGATGTGGATACTTGATCGGAGAGAATCTAGTATTCTCATTGGAAAGAATGTTATCGATCTCCGAGCATTTTCCTTTGCGGGAAGAGCACATAATCCGATAGGCGTCCGGGCTTCACCTCACCTGATCGTGATTTTTGTTGACAGCGCTGCGCGCAGAGCGTTCGATGATGCGTAGGAATCGAATTATGCTTGGCTCTCATCAAGTATAAGTCGCAAAGTGATCAGCGTCTTTCTGGGCTGCTCGCAGTCGCATCAGATTATGGTGCTGTAATTAGTTCACGATTTAGCGTGTTGCCTGTCTTTTTTGTTTAAGGCTTATGATGACGTGATGCAGATGCTGCTATGACAGCGAGACGGTTGTGATCTGGAGTATTGAAATTGAAAAGACTGGCTATTTGCATTTTCTCTATCTCAGCGCAGGCTCTGTCGACTTACTCCTTTGCGGACGTTCCTACGGGTAAGTTTAGATGGGGGTTTGCTGGACCATTTCCGGCCAGCTTTTCGCGGCCGTCGGCGGTCGAGGTGTGTGAACACATTGACGACGTCACCGGTGTGCCACCAGCCAACGATCCCCTCTACAGGACACTGCGCGAGATCAATCCCAACGAACGAACCGGTACCGGAAACTGTAAAGTCTTCACCGGTGTCTTTGTAAACAATGCTCCGATTGGCAAATCCTGCCAAATGATCGACGATGACGGCAATACTTACTGGACTGGATACGATCAAGAGCAGTGCCTGCCCGATTTCTGCGTCGCCGATGCGTCGCAAGTGAACGCGAGCAGCGATACGAACCTCAGCTCCGGAGCCTCACAGCGCAGTGAGCAGGACTGGGCATCGTCCGCCGATAGCCGGCTCAACGTCAACCGCAGCTACACGTCGCAACGCAGCACCTCGACCGATATGGGCGCGTGGGCGTCGGGTTGGTCGCGACGCAGCTACAATGCCAACGGGCAGATCCGTTTCGAACGTCCGAATGGCAACGTCCTCGCCTTTCAAGACCAGGCGCCTTACGCCCCTGTCCGCGCGAAGACGAAGCGCGTGCTTACGAAAGAAGGCGCAGATTGGTTGCTCGAAGACGGTAATGGCAGAACAGAGCGCTACGCGGCCTCGGGCGAGATTGTCGCCGAGACATGGCCGGACGGCTACGAATTGCTTTACGCATATGGAGCAAATGGCGGCCTTACCAGTATCACTGATAACCGAGACCAGTCGCTGACGATCACAACAGATGGCACGACAGTGGCGGGTATTACCGCTCGGCCGTGGATCACAGAGATCCTGATCGACCACGATGTCTCAGAGAGCGATGGAGCGGAGCTGCGTCTGACATATGACTATGCCGTAAGTGGTACGGGCGCGCCGCCCCCTCTGCTGACCGCTACGATATCCGACATAGGCAGCGCTGAAGCCGAGATCCTTTCGCGGTATGAATATGCCAGGGGGATCCTGCTCAGTCGCGTTGAGGATGGACTGGGCGCCGAAGACTTGTCGCTTGGCTATGACGCGGCGGGGACTGTGACCCATCTGGGCAGCGCGCTTGAAAGCGATCGCTACATCTACGTCCCTGGCGCGGGCGGCACCGTGGTCGTCACTAACCCACTCGGGCTCGAGACGACCTACAGCTTCGAAGCGGTCGATGGCAGGCGTCTCGTCAAAGGGGTTACGACGGCGGGGACAAACGATCCCGATGGCTCGCATCGGTGTTTGCCGACGGCGCGGAGCTTGGACTACACGCCGGCGCCGGCGGGCGCGCCGGAGGGGTATGTGTATGAACGCGTGGAGCGGAACGGGTCGGTCACGCGTTTCGAGCGGGATAGCCGCGGGCTTGTCACGCGGGAGACCGAGGATGCCACGGGGGCTGCGCCCCGGGTGACGGATCGAGAGTGGCATCCGAGCCTAAGGCTGCCGGCGAAGATCACGACCTCGCACCTCGAAGAACGGTTTGCCTATGACGCCGACGGGCTTCTGCTCAGCTACACTCAAAGGGATGTTCTGACGGGGAGCCCGTCGAACGGGGCGGAGCGGGTTTGGACCTTTACCTACACGACGCTGGCAAGCGGGCTCAAAGTGCTCGCTTCGGTCGATGGGCCCGAGACGGCGGACACCACGGCCTACACTTATGATGCCGATGGACAGCTGCTCACTACGACGACGCCCACAGGCCTTGTTACTACGATCCTGGAGCGGGATGCTCTCGGTAATGCGAGCCTCGTGGAGACGCCCGACGGTATCCAGACCCTCTTCGTCTACGACTTCCGCTCCAGGCTCATCCGTACGATCCGCGATGTGACCGGCGGCGCCTACACGACCGAGATGGCTTATGACGACATCGGGCAGCTCACGACGCTAACGACGCCGCGAGGCGGCCTCTGGAACTACACCTATGACGATGCGCGCCGGCTGATCTTCGTCGAAAACCCCCATGGTGACGCCATCGCCTATGCCCATGACGAAATGGGTAACGTCACCATCACCGAGTATCGCGGCGCGGACGATGCTACGACCTTCCGCATCGATCGGGAGTTCGACGAGCTCGGACGCATTCTGCGCTCGCTCGGCGCCGAGAACCAGCTCACGCGCTATCTGCACGATGTCGAGGACAATCTGGTCGAAACGATCGACCCGCTTGGCGAGACGCAACGGCAGAGCTTTGATGCGCTGAACCGGGCCGTCTCGCTCACGAATGAGCGCGGCTATACGACCGATCTTGACTATGACCGGGACGACCGGCTGACGCGCCACACCGATGCCAACGCCATCGAGACCGGGTTCGCTTACAACGGCTTCGGCGAGCTCGTCACAGAGACGAGTGCGGATCGTGGCACGCGGAGCTTCACGCACGACGCCCGCGGGCTCGTGACCCAGATGACCGATGGGCGCGGCGTCGCGATGACCTATGCCTATGACGGCGACGGCCGGCTCACCGCCCGCACCTTCCCAAGCAATGCGACCGAGGATGTGGGCTTCGAGTACGGGCTGAGCGGCATCGCGCGGGGCCGCCTCACCCGCATCACCGACGAGGCGGGCGAGATCCAGCGGAGCTACAACAGCCGCGGGCTCGTAGCGCGTGAGACGCGGCTGATCGACGGCATCGCCTTCGATACCGACTACACTTACGCCGCAGACGACAGCCTCGCCTCCGTCATCTACCCTTCGGGGCGCGAGATCCTCTACGCCACCAACACCGCGGGCGAGATCACGGGCATCTCCATGCGGACGAGCCCCTCGGGCGTGGTCACCGATCTCGCCACGGCGGTCGACTATGCGCCTTTCGGCCCGCTCACCCGGATCGACTATCCCGGCGGGCTCAGCCTCAGCCAAAGCCTCGATGGCAGCTACCGGCTGACGGGCCAGCGCCTAGCGCCGAGCTCGGGTGCGGCGCTCCGCGATGTGCGCTTCGGCTACGACGCGCGCGACGATCTCGCCAGCATCGACAGCCTCCTCGACGACGACGACGACTGGTCCTTCGCCCGCCTCGCCGACGGCACGCTCGCGGGCGCCGTCCGGGGCGACCGGCCGGGGCAGTCCAACACGCTCGGCAAGGGCTGGCAGTACTCCTACGACGCGATCGGCAACCGGACCTATCTGCGCATCCGCCCCTCCGCCGATCACAGTTTCCTGCAGAACGCCCAGGCCGAGCACTACTTCATGGCGCCCGGCACCAACCGGCTCGCCACCATCGCCCGGCTCGATGAGCGCACGCCCTGGCGGCCGGAGATCGTCAGCTATGCCTATGACGGGGCGGGCAACACGGTCTCGGTCACGCGGCAGGTGAACGGCACGCCCATCGGCGGCTTCGTCTACGGCTATAACGAGGCCGGGCGGCTCGCGGAGGTGCGCCGCGGCGTGCCGGGTTCGGGCAACGAGATCCTGATCGCGCGCTACACCTACAATGCGCTCGGTCAGCAGGTGGTGCGCCGCGACCTCACCACGGGGCTCGAGGAGATCACGCTCTCGGTCCATGATCTCGAGGGCCGCAGGCTCGCGGAATACGCCAAGGATCCGACCACCGGTGCCGTGACGCTGCTCCGCGAGTATATCTGGCTCGACGGCTGGACGCCCTTTGCGGTGATCGAAGACGGCGATGTCTTCTACCTCGCCTGGGACAAGATCCAGCGCCCGGTGCTGGCCTTCGACACTGCCGGCAACACAGTCTGGCAGGCCCGCTACGCCCCCTTCGGCGCGCTCGACGAGATCGTCACCGACACCCGCCACCTCACCACCCAGGAACTCCGCTTCCCCGGCCAATGGTTCCAACCGGAAACCGGCCTCCACCAAAACTGGCACAGAGACTACGACCCACGCACAGGACGATACCTACAAGCAGATCCCCTCGGATTGGTCGATGGGCCGAGTGTGTATGGTTACGCTCTTCAGAGGCCGCATCGTTACTTTGACCCGTATGGGCTGCAGGCCACAACGGCTGATGGGCCGATCTCGCGCCCGGCACCGGGCACGCCGGGCCTTCCGCAATGGATGCGGACCTGCATAGGCATCTTGGGTAGGATGGGAGGCGCAGTCGCGTACATCCTCGTGCCCTCCACTTTAGGACATCCAAGCGTACCTTCGACGTGTGATGGGATGTGCGACATTGTTCTTAATGAGGATCAAAATGAAAAGCGCAAAAAACAGGAGCAAAGAGATAAGCGCAGAAAATCAGCACCTACGGACAAGCCAAGAGGAACAAAAGCCATCGACAAAGTTCGGGATCTGAGTTCACAAAATATACACGATATAAAGGACGGCATTCAAGCTGGGCCAGATGATTGGGTTGGTATTTCCGGAGATGGTGACGTGATAACTACAGATCCCGAAACAGGCCTTGCTGAAAATCACGGCCCCCATGAAGTATTTCTGCCCTGATGGAACACAATTTCTATCAATCGGCCTTTCTTCATGTTCATCGCGAAGATGTGCATCGATTCGAAGTTCCAACGCCGCAAGGCCTTGCGATCAGGAAGGAGTATTGCGGCTGGAACTCCCAAAAGACACTCTGGAAGGTCTTTTATAGAATTGAAATTGAAGGGCGCGTAGATTCAAATATCAACACTATTATAACCAATAATCTATCTAACGGCGCGCATCTATCAAAATATCTAGAGAGTATTGAGGAGTCAGAAGTAAAAAAATACTTTGTTATTGAGGCGAATCTAGAAAATGTAATACAAATTTATATTTCAGATGAAAGTCTTGATTATTTGAATTTATTTTCCCTTAAGATATATATCAGAAATAGAATACCTAAATGATGAAGGATTTGAACAATAATGTGGATGATCATGGTGGTATATTCAACTTTGTACTGTAGTATTATGCTATACGGAGAGAATTGTTTTGTCTAAATTTGATGAATGCAGATTTCTTCAGAATCTAGATCGATGAGGCGCGTCGTTTCAACGTCCATGGGTTCTTTACTGCCCGAGCCCCTCGTCTTCGAGGTGAGTTTGGAGGAAAGCGGACAATTGACGAGCCATCTCGGCCCCGATGCCCCCAGCTTTACGCTTGATCTCACAGCTGACCGCCTTGTTCTGACGGCGGACACGGCTCGGGAGTATCCGTCGGAGAGCCTATTGGCGCTGGATGATGTGTCGGGTGGTGTGCCGCCGCTGCGCGGCGCTGAGATCGTTGCGAACACTCTTGAGGGGTTCGGGGCTGGCGATATCGATGTCTCGGCGGATCGGCTGGCCTTCGATTTTGGGGGTATCCAGGTCGATGCCGGGGACCGGATCGAGATCCGGGTGGACTTCGCGATCTCGCGCGAGGAGCCGCAAACGCTGGCGCTCCTCTACGAAGCCGCCCTCGACCAAGACGGGGATGTCGACGCGCCCGGCCTCAACTTCTGGATCGACCGGCGCGAGGACGGGCTCAGCTTGCGCGACATCGCCGACCGGTTCCTGACGGCGGTTGAGTTCACCGCACGCTTCGGCCCCATCGAGAGCCTCAGCGCCGAGCAGTACGTTGATTGGCGCTACCAGAACGGCTTCGGCCGCGCCCGGGCAAGGCGGAGGGTTTTGCCTTCTGGACGGGGATCGCAAGCTGGCTCGATGCCGACCGCGCGCAGATGCTCCCGCGCTTTGCTGAGAGCGACGAGAACCGCGCCACCAATCCGCTCATGGAGGAGGTCGTGCCTGGCCTCTGGGATTTCGTCTGACTTGCCGGCCCGACCGCTCGGTCGTGGCCACAGTGCATAACCATCGGGCCCCGCGCCCCCTCGCATTGGAGTGACCGCCATGGATGCCGCCCTTCTGCCCCCGCTCTTCGCCGCCGGCACCCTTGGAAACTCGCGCGATGCCTACGATGCAGATCCGGCCCTGGAGCAGGCTGCGAAGGACCTGGCGGCGCTGCTCGATGCCGGCGACCTTTCCGGTTTCATGGCCGACTTCGAGGATCACCTGCTGGATTGGGCTGGGGTTCGGGGGGCGGATGCGCAGGCGCGGGGGGTGTTTGTCGATGCGCGGCATCTGGCCTTTCTCGAGGCCTGGCATGGGGCGGATTTCGCGCTGCGCTTCCCGCTCGTCGATCCGGCCCACCCCTCGGCGCCCGAGGGTGCGATGCTCGAGGAGGGCTGGCTCGATCTCATGGAGATGCTCGCCGCCCGCTTCATTGCCGCCAGCGCCCAGGCGAGCGCCGATATCGCGGGCGTGACGCTCGCAAGCCTCAACCACCCGCTCGAAGCCCTCGCCCCCTTCGCCGCCAACCGCACCCAACAGGCCCCCGCCCTCGACGCGACACCCGAAGCCGCCACCGCCGCGATCGTCGATGCCGTCGTCGCGGGCGACCTTTCGAACGGCGAGGCGGCGATGCTGCTCCGCCTCCTGCGCCACGATCTCGGCGCGGATGTCACAACCTATTTCACGGCCGTGGAAGCCGCGCTCCTAACCGATCCGGACCAGGCGAGCGCCGGCGCCATCCTCGCCCTCCTCGCCGCGGGCTACGCGACCGAGCTGCGCGGAACTGGAGCGGCCGACACGCTGATGGGCAGCGACGGCGCCGATGTGATCTTCGGCGGCACCGGCGACGATGTGCTGCGCGGCGGCCTCGGCGACGATGTCTACCACTATTCGGCAGGCGACGGCGCGGACCGCATCGTCGAGGACATCGACACCCACGGCAACCGCGTGGTGGTGGCGGGCTACGTCTTCGCCGACGCCAGCATCGCCGCTGCGGGCGCCGAGGGGCGGGACCTGCTGATCGATTTCGGCGGGGGGAACAGCGTGACCGTTGACGATGCGCTCACCTACGCCTTCCGAGCGCCGCTTTCGAGCATCGCCTTCGATGACGTCACGCATGATATGGCTGCGATCCGGGCGCATCTCGTCGCGGTTCAGGCTACCACAGGCGATGACACGATCCGCGGCACGGTCGTCGCCGATACGCTCGCCGGCGGGCTCGGCAACGATACCCTGATCGGCGACATCGGCGCAGATCTCTATCAGTTCGCCCGGGGAGATGGGCAGGACGTTATCGAAGAACTCGGGATCACCTATCTCGATGTTCTCGAAATCTCTGGCTACGCCGCCTCGGAAGTCCTGTTCGCCCGCGGGATGGATCCGGAAGACCTCGTCGTCGCCTTCACGGGGACCACGGACACCATCACGATCCGCGACGGCTTCCGCGATGGCGGCGCTCGGGCGATCGAGCAATTCCGGCTCGACGATGGCGGCGTCCTCTGGACAATGGAGGCCGTGAGCGCTGCGCTCGTAGCCTCCCTCGCCACACCAAACGATGACTTCATTCGCGGCACCGTCCATGCCGACACGTTAGAAGGCGGAGCTGGAAACGACACCCTCCAGGGCGCGGAAGCCGGCGACACATACGTGTTCTCAGTCGGAGATGGCGTGGACGAAGTGCGTGAACTGGGTCTCTCTGGTCACGATGCGCTGCACATATCCGGCTACACTTCGGATCAAGTAAGATTTCATTACGGAGACCCTGATGCGGATGATATTGTCGTGTCGTTCTTCGATAGCAATGATCAAATTACGATCAAGGATCAATTAAGACCTGGAAACGATGTTCCAATTGAGAGCGTGGTCATCAATGGTGTCGACGTCGTTACGGCGGCAGAGATTGCAGCGGCGGCGCTCCTAAACCAGCAGACCGACCCATTCACGTTGATAGGAACTGCCGGAAACGACACGCTCGAAGGGACGGATACAGATGAGATATTGTGGGGCCGGCTTGGCGATGACTTCCTCTCCGGAAAGAATGGCTCCGATAATTACAGGTTTCAAGCAGGGGATGGCCACGATCATATTTCCGACGGTGGCGGTGACGGAACTGATACGCTCACGATAAGCGGCTATGCGACAGACACCGTTGTTCTCAGTCTCGCTGGAACTAGCAATTCTGATTTAGTTGTGGGTTTTATGGGTAGTTCTACCGACTCGATCACCATCGATGATGGTTACGCCTACCAAGACCATGCCCGGGTAGAGCTCATCACCTTTGATGATGGCACCACCTGGAGCGAGCAACAGATCCATAATGAGATTATCGCAAATCAGGCAACAGACGGCGACGATGTCATTTCTGGCACAAACAGGAAAGAGGTGCTGCGCGGCGGTCTTGGAAACGATACTCTAAACGGCCTCCTAGACGATGATACCTACGTCTTTGCTCGTGGCGACGGTAACGATGTCATCGAAGACAAAGGCCATTTTCAGAGCCATGGCTTTGATCGACTTGTGATAGAAGACTATACTCAAGATGAAGTCACGCTTTCACCTTCTGGGGCCACCCTTCTTTTGACATTCTTCGATCCGGTAACTTTGCTTGCAACAGGTGACACGATCACCATTATCGATACGCTTAATGGCAGCCGGGATGATCAGATCGAAGAGATTTCCTTCTCTGATGGAACGTTGTGGGAAGTAGCGGCATATCGCCACCGTAGTGTGGACGACCAAGCGAGTGATGGCGATGATGTTGTCACGGGATCAACCGGCTCCGAGTCTCTCGCCGGTGGCTTGGGCAACGACACGCTACACGGCGGCATTGGCGATGATACATATGTATTTGCACGCGGCGACGGTGCAGATATCGTCGATGATAATGGCCATTTTCAAAATCATTACTTCGACAGAGTCAGAATTGAAGGTTATATGCCAGACGAAGTTCGACTTACACCGTCGGGCAATAATATCGTCATGACATTCTTAGATACGAGCAGCGGAGCGCCGACGGGAGACACGATTACAATTGTTGGTACGGTCACCGATAGCACAGAGGATCGTATCGAGGAGATATCATTCTTGAATGGTCCGGTGTGGGATGTTGCTACCTATCGGGGGCGCTTAGCTGCTGATCAAGCCGGCGACGGAAACGACGTCATAACGGGATCTAGTAGTGGTGAGACGTTGGCTGGTGGGCGCGGCGACGATACTCTGCACGGCGGAAATGGCAGCGACACGTACATCTACTTTCAAGGAGACGGGCGAGACGTTATCGAAGATAATGGGAACAGATGGAGCCATGACGACGACAAGCTTATCATTTACGGCTACGACCCATCACAAGCACGATTTTCTTCAGGTCATATTACACTAACGATCACGTTTACCGATGCCGATGGCACTCCCAGTACTGATAGGATCACGATCCGTAACACGCTTAAAGGTGATACCTATGACCGGATCGAGGAGATCGTATTTGGTGATACTGGGACTGTATTGAGCTTTTCGGCGTACCGGCAGCGAGCGATCGATGATCAGGCCACTGATAGTAACGACGTTATCATGGGCTCGCCGCAGGCCGACCGCTTGGAGGGAGGGCTCGGTAACGACACGCTGCATGGCCGCGAGGGCAACGACACTTATGTCTTCAACCGGGGTGATGGTCAGGACAGGATCGACGAGAACGGCCACTTCCAGCAACATCAGTTCGACCAGCTGGTGATCAACGGATACACTTCCGATGAGGTGCTGCTCAGGCCATCTGGCTCCTCATTGATCCTGACATTCGTCGATCCGCTCACGGGTCAGGCCACCGGTGACACAGTCACCATTGTGGACTCGTTCAACGGCTCAAGGACTGACCAAATCGAGCAAATCTCTTTCGCGGACGATGGCACGGTTTGGAGTGTGAGCGGTTACCGACAGCGCGCAGTCGACGATCAGGCGACTGACGGAAACGACATCATCACTGCCTCAGCCGGCTCAGATCGTCTTGAAGGCGGGCTCGGTAACGACACGCTGCATGGCCGCGAAGGCAACGATACCTATGTCTTCAATCATGGTGATGGCCAAGATAAAATTGATGACAACGGTCACTTTCAGCAACATCATTTTGATCGACTGATCATTAATGACTATAGCTCATCAGAAGTTATCCTTTCATCTTTCGGAAATTCGCTCAATCTTACGTTCATAGACGCAATGACGTCGGCTCCGACAGGTGACTCTATTTTAATCCAAGATACTCTGAACGGTAGCAGGCACGATCAAATCGAAGAAATATCGTTCTCGTTCGACGGAACAGTCTGGGACGTAAACGCCTACAAGCAGCAGTTAATTAACCCCGCTGCGCCAAACAGCGCAAGCGCATTTCGAGGCTCTTTCGATAGTAACTGGACAGGAGATAGCACCCTCGGTGCTGAAGATCCAAGCTGGCTCTTCTAGAGATTTTACCGTCAATTTGGGTAAAGATAGAGTGAGACAATCTCAGCATTGTGAATCGGCGCGCAAACGTTACCCTCGATCTGGAGTGCGTCCCTAGGACCGGACGGTGTCAGGCGGCTGGTGAGGGCTTCTTGAGGAAAGCCGCAGCGCCGGTACGCGACTTCGATAGCTTCTCCGCCGAGAACGACCCCTGGGGCGAGCACGACTTCGGCGCAGTGGAGATCGATGGGCAGCGGATCTTCTGGAAGATCGATTGCTAGGATCCGACCCTCTCCGCCGGCTCTGAAAACCCGGCCAACGAAGCCGTGACCCACCGCGTGCTCACCATCATGCTCGCCAGTGAGTACTGACAACACAGCCGCCTCGCACATCGAGGCGGCATATTTGTTGAGAGAGGTGCTACAGACGAACTACACGAAAGGCCGTCATCAATCCTCTGCATATCATCTTCGGGATGGAAGGTGGCACGGTAGAGCTCTTTAGGCCCCCTAAACTCGACTTGCACCCTACCGATCCTCGCGAGAACCTAGCTGCTGGCGATTAGGACCGAAGAAACATGAATGTCGTTCGAACGACAACGCTCTGGGGCAGACTGGTTCGCGGTCTCCCGACGGACAAGCGGCTGCAGTGATGGTGGACCTGCCAGAGTCCGCTGTCACGCTCTTCGCCATTCTCATCGCGCCTGGCCTCGGTAGCGTGGCGCGGCTGGCGGCGGACCGGAGCCGAGTGCATGAGGGAAACCTGTACCTGCTCTTTCCGCCTTCCAAATGTGATCACTGCGGGAAACAACTCGAATGGCAGTGCGTAATTCCGATTGCCTCTTGGTTCGTCCTGCGTGGTCAGAGTCGCTGCTGCGGTCTGCCAATAAGTTCAAAGCACCTGTGGGTGGAGAGCGCATGTCTGGTACTCGCGATTTGGGCGGCTACGGAAGTCACGACGGCGCTGTTGCTACCGACCGTTCTGCTTGGTGCAGTTCTTCTCGGGCTTGCAATGATTGATCTGGTGAGCTTCAGGCTACCGGATGCTGGGACACTGGGGCTCGTCGCGATGGGTCTTGGACTATCGCTCGCATCGGTTACTGGACCGCCGGCCGAACATGCGCTCGCTGCGGTGGTTGGCTTCGGCGTGTTCTGGATCATCGGCGAGCTCTACTATCGTCTCCGCGGCCGCGAGGCTCTTGGCCTTGGCGATGCCAAGCTCCTGGCTGCAGCTGGAGCTTGGTGCGGTCTCGCCGCGCTCCCGAGTGTTGTGCTCATTGGGGCGATTATAGGCCTTGCTCATGCAGCGCTTCTCGCCTTTCGTGGCAATGCCGTCGGCGCACAATCCGCGCTCCCGTTCGGGCCAGGATTGGCAGTCGGGTTCTGGCTCACTTGGCTATACGGGCCTTTGGTTCTGCGCTAACCTTTGCGCGGACATTAGCGATGTGTGAGCCCTGTCGTGCTGCCGGCCACCACAGAAACATCCTCGATTGAAGCCCTTGTCGTTTCGCTCTCAGAGAGTGGTGCTCTTTCCGAGGATGCGCGGCGCCGAGCAGAGCGGGTTGCAACCGAGACCGGAGAGCGCCTCGACAAAGTAATGCTGAGACTTGGCATCGTCAGCGAACGTGTGATGGCGGATGCCGCGGCCGAACTGCTCGGCATGGATCGGACGGGCAAGGCGTTCTTCCCGGATACCCCGCCCTTTGCGGAGACTCTGGGCTATAGCTTCCTCTCGAATGCCCGCGTGCTGCCGCTACTTTGTGAGCAAGGAAGACTGAGGCTCGCTGTTGCGGATCCCTATGAGCCCGCGGCGGCACAAGCGATCGCGATGAAGCTCGGCGTGACGGTTGAACCGGCGATCGCTTTGCCATCCGAGATTGAAGAGGCGCTGGAAAGACTGCGGGCGCCAACTGCGGACTACAGCAGTACACAGGATACATCGAACGCGGCAGGCGATGTTGCCGAAGACATCGCAAGACTGCGGGACGCCGCGTCCGAGGCGCCGGTGATCCGGCTTGTGAACCAACTGATCCGTCGCGCGGTCGAGGCGCGCGCTTCCGATATCCATCTGGAGCCAGAGGAACATGCTCTGCGCGTACGCCTTCGCATCGATGGAACGTTGACCGAAACTGAGGCGCCAGCAGCGCATCTACGTGCAGCCGTGCTCAGCAGAATTAAGATCATGGCCAAGCTCAACATCGCCGAGCAGCGTCTGCCCCAGGACGGGCGCATAAAGGCCGTCGTCGCAGGACGCGAGGTCGATATGCGCGTCGCAACGCTTCCCACTTTACACGGCGAAGGCGCGGTACTGAGGCTGCTCGATCGCTCGGGATTGGCACTTGATTTCGAAGGGCTCGGCTTCGACAGGATGACAGTTAACTCCCTCGAGCGGCTGATGGCTCGACCGAACGGGATCGTACTGGTGACGGGTCCGACGGGTTCGGGCAAAACGACGACGCTATACGCGATGCTCTCGCGGCTGAACGCAGTCGCGCGGAAGATTGTGACCATTGAGGATCCGGTCGAGTATCAGCTCTCGGGCATAACGCAGATCCAGGTGAAGCCGCAGATCGGTCTCAGCTTCGCTCAAGGGTTGAGGGCGATCCTACGCCAAGACCCGGACGTCATCATGATCGGTGAGATCAGAGATCGCGAAACGGCGGAAATCGCGGTGCAGGCGGCGCTGACAGGGCATCTGGTCCTGGCGACACTACACACGAACTCTGCTGCGGCCGGCATCGACCGGCTCCGGGACATGGGTATCGAGGATTACCTGGTTAGCGCCACGCTCGCAGGTTCGGTCGCGCAGCGTCTCGTCAGAAAGCTGTGCCCAGATTGCGCAGGGCAAGAGAGCGCTGCGCTAGCCGCCCGGTTAGCACCGGGGCTTCCTGCAGAGTCGTTCCGGTCGCCGCAGGGATGCTCGGCTTGCCGAGGTACGGGTTTTCTTGGTCGGACTAGCGTGATCGAGGTCCTGGAGGTCGACGAAGGCGTACGAGAAGCAATCCTCGCTAGGCTCGATCACCGGCAGATCGCACGGATCGCAGCAACCGACGGCGGTATGCGCTCCATGTATGCTCACGGTATCGAGAAGGCGGCAGCAGGTGAGACGTCGCTCGGCGAAGTTCTCAGCATCGGTGAGCTGCCCGTTGCTCAAACGACGCCGATAACGCCTCTCGCAAAGGGGCTTTAGGGTCCCGTGCCACGCTTTCGATATCGAGCAATCGATGGCGACGGGAAGATTGTGACCGGAACGCTCGAGACAAGCGACCGAGAGGCAGCGGCGGGACTGTTGCGAGATCGCGGGCATTGGCCAATCCGCGTCGATCCTGGAAGCCGGCTCCGCGCAATCCTTGACACCGAAGTCACGCCGGCCGGGGCGCTCTCCGGTCGGGAACGCATCGTCTTTGCGCGCTCTTTGGCCACGCTCACGGGCGCGGGGCTGCCGCTCGACCGGGCACTAGCGCTTACGCGTGATCTGGGAGAGAGCCGGGCCGTTCGGAGCGTCGCGGGCAGATTGCTTACGGCCGTCGTGGGCGGCGCCCAGTTCGCAGAGGCACTTAACCGCGAGGCCGCAGCGTTCCCGGCCAGTTTTCGCAGTGCCGTTCGGGCGGGAGAAGCCGGCGCGCGACTTACAGAGACCCTTGCGCGCCTCGCCTCAGCAGAGGAGGCAGCGGCGAAACGGCGGGCCGCGCTCCGTGCGGCACTTATCTACCCGACCTTCCTGCTGGTGACCGCCATCGGAGCGGTTGCCCTGCTCCTCGGCTATGTTGTCCCGTCGATCGAGCCGCTTCTGCAGGGGGTTGAGCCTCCACCCCTGACACGCGCGATCGTCGCGGCTGGGCACTTCGTCAACGAGTGGTGGCTCTTCGTTCTCTTGCTTAGCGCATGCGGTGTCGTCGCGTTCCGCCTGACGCTCTCTCTCTCCTCGAACGTCACACGCGCCTGGCATGGCATTTTGCTCCGGGTACCGATCATTGGCCCACTTTGGCGCAAGGGCGAGACGGCGCGATTTGCCCGGATTCTTGGCGAGCTTCTGGAGAACGGTGTCGCGCTACCAGCGGCGTTGGGACTTGTTCGGGACACGCTGGGCAACGCGCTCTTCCAGGCTGAGGTGAGCCGCGTGCTGACAGCAGTAGAAGCTGGAGAGGGCCTCGCTCGACCACTTGCACAAGGTGGACTACTGCCTCCGCTGGCCCGACAGCTCCTCTTGGTGGGCGAAGAGAGCGGCCAACTTAAGGAAATGCTCCTGAACGCAGCGGCGATCCTCGAAGACGAAACCGCGCGCGGGATAGAGGCCGCGCTCGCAGTGCTGACGCCCACGTTGACGCTGTTGATGGGGCTCGTAATCGCTCTCATCGTCGCGTCCATATTGTTCGCACTTTTGAGCCTGAACGAACTCGCAGGTTAGGAGGCGAGATGCGCTGGTGCCGACCCACAAGAGCATGTTCCCGGAAAAACGGGCCGCGTCGCGGCGACGCAGGCCTAACCCTTCTGGAACTCTTGGTCGTGATCACGATCCTCACACTTCTGACGGTCGCGATCGGCACTGTGGCACTCAACTATCTTGGCGGCGCCAGGGCCGACGCGGCCCGCCTGCAAATGACGCAGATCGAAACTGGGCTCGACCTCTTCCGCCTTGATATCGGCCGGTACCCGACGAGTGATGAGGGCCTCTCGGCGCTCGTTGAGGCCCCGGCCGATGCGGATGGCTGGAACGGACCTTACCTCCGCAAAGAGGAGGCGCTGACCGATCCTTGGGGTGCGCCCTTCGAGTACGCTGCCCCAGGCCAAGATGATGCCTATGATCTGACGACGCGCGGCGCCGACGGCGTGCCCGGCGGCGAGGGGGACGATGCAGACATCACGCTCTAGGCCGATGCGGCTAGCAGGATCGACTGGTCTCACGCTCCTTGGGCTCCTGGTCGTGATTGCGATCTTCGCGGTTCTGGCAGTCGCCGCGCCAGGTTTTATCCGCGTGGCACCGCCGAGCCATGAGGAAACGCTGCGCAGCATCAGGGCGGTCTTGGTTGAAGCCCGGCTTGTATCGATCCGCGGCGGCCAACCTGTTTCGGTGTATTTCGACAGCCGTCACCGCGTTCTGGGCAGAGTTGAAGGCAAAGAGATAGTGCTACCCGAGGGGATTGAACTCGAGCTGCTGAGCGCCGCTGAGCTCACGGACAGTCAAGGCCGCCCCCAAATACTCTTCTTTGCCGATGGAAGCGCCAGCGGGGGGCAGCTCACGCTGCGCGAAGGCGATCGACGCGCCACGCTTTCGGTTCGTTGGCTGACAGGCGTGGTGGAACGCGATGAAGGTTAACGCAATAGCGTCAAGGTCTAAGGGCTTCACGCTCCTCGAAGTGATGGTTGCCTTTGTCATTGTCGCTTTGGGGGTTGGTGGCGCCTACCGCGTGATGGGCGGCTCTGCCGGTGCCTCAGCCGCAGCTGAAGAAAGCTTGGCCGAGGCCACCGCGGTCGAAGCCTTGATTGCGCGCGTCGGCGACGATCTTACGCTATCACCTGGAACTACCATCGTCTCGGTTGGCAATCGTCGCTTCGAAGTTGTGATCGCCCGCGTACCGCTCGATGCAGGGCTCACCGATGCGACCGGTCTCGCGCTCTATGACATTTCGATCGTTCCTTTAGGCACAATCGCAGCGCCGCGTAGGGGGCGCCCCGTCAGAACCCAGCGCCTGGGTCTCGGCTCATGACCGCATGCCGCCCAAGAAACCGTGCCAAGGATGGCGGGCTGAGCCTCTTGGAACTACTCGTAGCGGTGAGCCTCTTGGGCCTTCTCGGAACGATGGTGGCCGGCGGCGTGCGCTTCGGCACCGCCGTTTGGGAGCGGAGCGCCGACGGCGGCGAGGCAGCGATCGCGACACGTGCGGCCACTCGAGCGATCTCTAGACTGTTGGCAGATGCGCGGCCTATCAGGCGTGCTGACGGGACGCTCAATCCGCCGGTATTGTTTCGCGGGACATCGACAGAAGTCAGTCTGATCGCGGCAATACCCGCGGCGCTTGCTCCGCCTGGGCCTCATAGAGTTGCGCTCGGCATCGAAACTGGGCCGCACCTGCACCATAGGCACATCGTCCTGTCAGCTGTGGCATTGCAAAGCGATCGTGCAGAAGTGTCAGAGGTTGTCCTCGATGATGTAGACGCGATCAGCTTTCGTTACTTTGGACCTAGTGCTGACGGTTCAGCGTCTACATGGTGGAGCGAATGGATTGATCGTGAGGCTCTCCCCCGGACGATTGAGATGACCGTCATCCAAGGCGAACAGAAAGTCGTAGTAGCTGCGAGTGTTAGCCGGGCGGTAGGGTCGGACGCAAATTGATTGCTGCAACACACAGAATGCCATGAGCGCCCTTCATAGGTTCTTGCGCTGGTGGGGAGATGGCTTGCGCGGCGTGATACCCAACGGTCTGAGGCGCCTGATCTTCCCACGCAATCCAGTGCTTCTTGCCACCTGTGGCGAGGGCGGCGTGCGGCTTACGATCGTTGAGCGACAAGGTGAGAGCCCTTTGGGCGCAGCCAGTGCAATTGATCGACGTTTGTGGCGAAAGCTCGCTCGTGCACTGTCCCGTCGCCAACTAGACCTGGTACTTGGTCTGCCATCCCACAGCGTTCTTCGTCAGGACGTGCAGCTACCATCGGCGGCGACCGAAGATCTTGGAGCGGTCATCGCGTACCAGCTGGAGCGATTGACTCCATTCAAGCCCGATGAAGTGCATTACACGTGGGAGCCAATTGCAGAAGCGTCGCAAATGGCAGCTCAAAACAAGGTCGCAGTACGGTTGACGCTTGCAAATAAAGGCGATGTGGCAGGACAGCTCGCCGTGCTCGCCGAAACCGGTCTCTCTCCGCTCGCCCGCCTCGACGTGACTGACAATTTGGGCCGGCCAGAGGGGCTTGATCTGCTGAGAACCGAGCCGAAAGCTGACAAGCGAGGCAGCGCGCTCACAGTCTCACTCGCGATCGGTGTCGTGCTCCTTACGCTAGCTCTCTTGACCGTGGATTGGCATGTGCGAAGCAACGCGGTGGCCGCGCTCCAAGATCGACGTTCCGCGCTCCAAGCGGCGCTCTCGGAGCAACTCGAAGCTACGTCGACTACCGCGGATGCCGACGTTGCAGCATACAATTTTGTGGCCAACCAGAGATCCGTGGCCGAGGCCGTCGCTGCTGTGACGACAGTGCTGCCTGATGGCAGTTGGTTGGAGAGCCTTTCTTTCGACGCTGGGCGCCTTGAACTTGCTGGGCGATCTACAGACGCAGCCGCCCTTCCACGTCTCTTCGCGGCCGATCCGCGCTTCGCCCGGCCCCAGTTTGTGGCGCCGGTCGTCATGGCAGAGGACGGCGAGCGTTTCGTCTTGACCCTAGAATTCCTTGGCGCGCGCGCAGACGGTGATGGGCGATGAGCCCACTGCTGCATCGCATCCTGGCAGTCGCTCTGATGCTCGGAGCCCTCATACTTGCGAGCCTCGGAGTTGTGCGGCCGGTGTGGCAGTCCTTCGAACGCCTCGGTGCTGAAGCTAAGCTTCTCGCAGAGCAGATAGATCGGTTTGAAGCGGGGCTGTCCAATCGCGAAACACCAAATCGAATTCGGATCGCGGAGCGGGCTCTGCTTGAACCTGCTGATCCAGTGCTCGCGGGTGCAAGGTTGCAAGAAACCCTGCGAGGCGCCGTCGAAGCGGCAGGGGGTGAGTTGCGGTCGGTCACGCCTGGCCGGGCCGAAGCGATCAGCTCGACCCTCGAGACTGTGCCAGTGTCTGCACAGCTAACCATTACCACACTCGGTCTCCAAAGCCTGCTGCACGCACTCGAATCCGCTCGACCCTATGTCGTGGTCGACCGTCTGCAGGTCCGCCGGCCGCCAGGCGGGCAAGTCGACAGCCCGCCGCGCCTGACAGTGTCTTTGAGGCTTCATGGCTTGATACCAGCTGAAGAATCTTGACACAGTCTTCGATAGGCAAATGGCCCTCATTGCTTAGAGCTTGCAATTGGACGCGACGATGCGCTTCAACCGGCTTCCCCTCAACGTCTTGCTGATTTTGATCGCAGCGTTTCTGACACTTGGGATTGTCGCGCGGGTGGATGACTCAAAGAGGTCAAGTGAGCAGCAGCAAGTGCGTGTTGAGACGGAAGTCGTGCCCGACACCGTTGAGGTGACGCTCCCGAGGCTGAGAGTTGAGGAGCTTGCTTCCATCTCTGCGCGCCCAGCATTCGACAGCACACGGCGTCCCTTCGTGCGGCCTGTCGTCGTCGAGAGCACTGAGGACGCCGATGCTGATGCTCCAAACATACCCCTGCCGGACTTTCGCCTTGTCGGAATTTCTGAGAGCGACCTCGGCGCTCGGGCGCTCGTCTCAATCGATGGCGCACCGCCTCGTCTCGTGCGCGAGGGCGAGAACCTTCAGGGTTGGCTTCTCACATCGGTTGGGCCTGGCTCAGTGACGTTCGAGCGCGGTAGCGCTTCAGCAGAGGCGGTCTTCGAACGGAGTGAAGGCTCGGAAGGGTCGTCACCATCGGATGCAGGAGTGATGCCTTTACCGCCATCTTTAAGCGTTGGAGGGCGAGGGAGCGAGCGCCGACGCCCGGGACCACTACGTTTCAAACTCGACCTCGCCGAAACCGAGTAGGCGAGCCGGACGTTCCAATCATGCACCCTCATCCAGAATTCTTGCTTCAGTATCGCATGCTCTCTGCTCTCGAGACCGCAGCAATCGTGTGCGAACGGCCCTCGAAGCTTCTTGGCCTGGTGCTTCTCCTTCTTTTCGCAGGGTGTGCAGACGACGCTGGGGAACCGAAACGCGATCCATTCGCAGCGGCGCTCGCCCCGTCGCCGGTGGTCTCTGCGCCTTTGCCAGATAGCTCGCAGTCTATCGCCACCGCAGCGCCGAGCGGCGGTAGAGCGATACGTGGCTTTATTCGAAGCGCCGAGCCATCCCGGCCGATTGCCGGCGCCGATCCCGCCGACCGAGCACCGGGACGCGGTGGCACGATCACGCTTGACTTTCAGGGCGCCGACCTGACGAGCGTCGTGCGTGTGATGCTTGAAGATGGGTTGCGCGCCCCCTTCGTGATCGATCCACGTGTCTCGGGAACAGTGACCATCCGCTCAAATCGTCCGTTATCGGAAGCAGAGATCGTGCCGACGCTGGAGGAGATCCTCCGTCTCAACAATGCAGCACTGATCGAGCGATCGGGTAGCTTCCGCATCGTCCCGCGCGCCGAGGCCGGTCTTTCAGCTCCAGTCGTATCAGCCCGCGATGCAGCGGCGCGCGGGCTGACAGTCCGTGTCACCCCCCTTCGCTTCGTCGATACGACCGACGTCGCAGCGGTGCTCGACGCCTTCTCACCTGTGGCAGGTCAGATCAGCTATGATCCGTTGCGCAACCTTGTTTTCTCCATCGGCACAGAGGCTGAGCAGCGGACCATTAACGACGTCCTTTTGACACTCGATGCGGACTATCTCGCTGGCCGTTCGTTTGCGCTTCTCCCGCTTCGTGAGGGTGGCGCGGGGCCAGTCTCAGATGAACTGGCGCAGCTCTTTTCTCGACCATCGGGTGAGCCTGACCCTCGAAGCCAATTCATTCCGATCGCGCGAATGAACGCTGTCCTTATCGTGACGGACAGGCCTAGCGTTCTAGCGCAGGCGCGGGACATCATTCGGTTTCTCGATCAGGATGCAGGTGAGACACCTCGATTGCATGTTTTCGAGGTCCGCAACCGCCGCGCCTCTGAGCTTGCAGCCATTCTTGGCGATATCTTTGAAGCCGAAGTGAATGCAGGGCAGACGGGCAGCCGAGGTGCGGCTCTCGCGCCAGGTCTCTCTCCTCGGCGCGACCGCACAGGCGGCGTCGAGCCCGGACTTGGTCTCACGGGTGGTCTCGACAGCGTCACCCGACCCGATGACCTGGAAGCGCCACTGACGGAACGGGCTTCAGCCGTCGCTGCGGCTTCCCCCGACCCCAGCAGAGTGTTGGCTACTCCGACCGTTGGCGAAGGAGGGTTATCGGCTCCCGCCGGATCTGAACGGGGTTTCGGACAGGCAGGCGTTTTGCGCATCACCGCCGATGAATCGAGCAATGCGATCGTTGCACTCGCGACTTCGCAGGGGGCCAACGCGCTCTCTGATGCTCTGATGCGCCTCGATACTCAGCCACTCCAGGTGCTGCTCGAGGCTACCCTCGTCGAGGTCGCGTTGAACGACACCCTCGAATTCGGCGTGCGATGGTTCCTGCAAAGCGGCAACTTCAATTTCAGCTTTGGTGATGCACTTGGCGCCGGTGCGGCCAACATCTTCCCGGGGTTCAACGCTGCTTTCCAAACCGACGACATCTCGGTCACGCTCTCGGCACTCGACGAAGTGACGGATGTGCGGATCTTGTCGTCACCTACACTGATGGTTCTGGACAACAGGATCGCGCGATTGCAGGTGGGCGATCAGGTGCCAGTAGCCGTGCGCTCCGCAAGTTCGGTCGAGGATGTGGACGCACCCGTCGTCTCGGAGACCGAGTTCCGGGACACAGGCGTCATCTTGGAGATCCGACCCACTGTGAACGCTGGCGGTCTTGTCGTTCTCGAAATCCGTCAAGAGGTTTCGGATGTCGTCGAGGGTACAGGCGACGGCACGAACCCCACCTTTTCGCAGCGCGTGGTCGAGAGCACCGTGGCCGTGCAGAGCGGAGAGACCATCGCCCTCGCAGGCCTGATCGAGGAAGGCCAGACCTTAAGCAGTGAAGGCATCCCGGGTCTCTCTCGCATCCCAGTGCTTGGCAACCTCTTCGGCACAAAAGTCGATAGGGTCGATCGGAGTGAGCTTTTGGTTCTGATCAGACCATTCGTCGTGCGCGACCAGCGGGAAGCACGTGAGGCTACCGAGGAGCTTCGCCGCAAGATTACCAGTCTCGTGGAACCGCGAGCGGACCCGGGTCTGCGGCCCTTCTGAGAAACCGCAAGGGCACGGACGTGCCGGGCGTCAGAACGATGAGCGCCTGTCGTACGGCAGTGCCGCCCGCCATCGTCTTCGCGCGTACAATCAGCGTGATTGGACCCTCGGCGCGTCCGGCACCCCGGCCTGCAGTGCGGGCTTCGGCGAGAACGGACCGTGACGCTGCGCTGAGCGGGAGCGCCTCGAACACCTCGGCCGATGCGAGCAACGGTTCAGGCGCCGCTAGGCCACTATCGACCGTCACGAAGGGCACTACCCGCCGATAGGCGGTTGGGGAAAGGGCTAGCGCATCCACAGCTTCATCGATCGCTTCGAAAGCTCGCTTCTTCTGGCCCGCCGTAACCCTGTTGCCGGATGGTGAGCGGGCTGCCTCCAGTCGCGTCGCTAACCCGTCGGGTGCCGTAACTCCTAGTTTGTCGAACAGCGCGAGCAAAAGTGCTGGTGGCGCTGCGTTGAGATCGATCTTGCCAGCCTCGGCTGTCGCGCTGAGCCAGAGAGATGCGCCCTCCCAGGTGGCGCCATACGTTCTGCCGTCCGCGACAATCCGAACTCCGGGACGCAGCCGCGACAGGCCCTTTGGATAAGCGGCACCATCCTCAGGTCCAAGAGCGGGCGCGCGCTGATCCGTGGCATCCGCCGCGAGCAGTACGGCGAGATGCGCAACCCCTGCCTCAGCGGCGGCACCGGCATGGACCTCCTCCTGCGCATGCTGAGCCACCCGCAGCAGAAGGTCGGCCTCACGTTGCACCCCAATCGCTAGGCTCGCCAACAACATTGCAGCTGAGACCGCGATGAGGAGTGCCGCACCACGCTCTCGACTGCGTCTCACCGAATTGCGTTCGACGTCCATCAAGCCGCGTAACAGCCCTTTCAAAAGCAACCGATCGAAACAGAGCCATCATCGCATGAGCAATGTGCAAAAGCTCCTGGACACTACCCGTCCATGTCAATCCCGCCACAAAAAAACGGGCCATCCGCCGGCGCAAAACTGGGCCATTGGCTATACGTGAGCGCCGCGCCTTGGCGCGTGTGCTCCCCACATAAGCTGACGCGTGCCAAGGCGCACCGGCCGCATGAGCTTGCCCCCTGACACCGGACTGGGCGCTTATTCACTATGCTGCTTTGGCGCGGGTCATGTCGATCCTAGCCTGTTCGGGGGTTCTGTAGCCGATTCGGGAGTGGCGGCGCTGTCGGTTGTAGAAGATGGCGATGTACTCGAAGAGCGCGGCGTTTGCCTGGTGGCGAGAGCGGAAGTGGACGCGGTGGACCATCTCGGTCTTGAGCGAGCCGAAGAGTGAGCCGCGCCGTGCGCCACCGGTTCGAGCACCGCGGCGAACATCCATCGGCGCGTTATCGAGACAGCTCCCTTTGCCGCTCATGGAAGCCTTGGCGCCATGCGCTGCAAGCAGCTTGCGGTAGTCGCCGCTGGCATATTGGACGCCGCGGTCTGAATGGCAGATCAGACCAGGCGCCGGCTGTCGGTTCTGCAGCGCCATGCGCATGGCATCGATCGCCAGGCCCTTCTTCAGGCTGTCGGACATCGACCATCCGACGATCTCCATGGTGGCGTTCGCCATCGTCCTCGGACCGATGGCGGCCAATGGCTCACCCTTGACTGCAGCGAGGTAAAGCCAGCCCTCATCGGTGGGCACGTAGCTGATGTCGGCCAGCCAGATCCGGTCGGGCGCTGCGGCATTGAAATCACGCTTCAGCAGGTTCGGTGCTATGCTCAGCTTATGTCGGCTGTCGGTCGTTTGCGGCGGGCGCCGACGTCGGCGCGGCGGGCGAATACCCTC
>JBCDFC010000047.1:0-23924 GCA_039178805.1 Pseudomonadota bacterium
GGTAAGGACCGCCGCGCCAACGGCTTCCGCCATTTCTGCAACGCCTACATGTCGGGCGCCGCGCTCGGCCCGGTGCTGCAGGCCGAGTATGGCAGCGACCGCAACGTCTACATGCTGGTCGCCGATTACAACTGGGGCTGGTCGGTCGAAGAGACCATGAAGGAGGTCTCCGCGAACGTCGGCTGGAACACCGTGGCGAGCGTGCGCACGCCGCTCGGCGCCGGTGACTTCTCGCAGTATCTGACGCCGGTCCTGAACTCGGACGCCGACGTGCTGATGCTGATCCACTATGGCGGGGACATGGTGAACTCGGTCACTCAGGCAGTGCAGTTCGGCATGCGCGACCGCGTCGTGAACGGCAAGGATCTGGAAATCGTTGTGCCGCTCTTCAGCCGCGTCATGGCGCAGGGCGCCGGCGAGAATGTGAAGGGCATCTTCGGCACCACGAACTGGCACTGGTCGCTGCAGGACGAGGGCTCCAAGGCTTTCGTCAAGAGCTTCGGTCAGGAGTACGGCTTCCCGCCGAGCCAGGCCGCGCACACCTGCTATGTCCAGACGCTCCTCTATGCGGATGCGGTCGAGCGGGCGAAGTCGTTCAACCCGTGCGACGTGGTCGCGGCCCTCGAGAACTACGAGTTCGACGGCCTTGGCAACGGCCCGACGCTCTACCGCGCCGAAGATCACCAGTGCTTCAAGCCGGTGCTGGTCGTGAAGGGCAACGAGAACCCGACCTCGCAGTTCGACCTTCTCGAGGTTGTCGACACCGCCTCGACCGAGGACATCACCTACCCGCCCGATCACCCGATGTTCGCCGGCGGCAGCCTTGGTCAGTGCAACCCAGGCGCCTGATCCCAGGCCAAGCAATAGCGGAGGCGCCCGTGCGGCGCCTCCGTCCCGCTTTCGCATGCTCGCGCAGTTGCCAGCGCACATGCCAGCGTTTGGAGGGATTGAGCCATGGACGCCATCCTGCTGCAGTTTCTGAACGGCCTAGATAAGGGCGGCGCTTACGCGCTCATCGCTCTCGGCCTAACGCTAATCTTCGGCACCCTCGGCGTCGTGAACTTCGCCCATGGCGCACTCTTCATGCTGGGCGCCTTCTGTGCGGTCACCACGCGCTACCTCCTAACGAAGGAGAGCGTGGTGCTCGATGAGACACAGCTCACCGCCTGGGGCACGCCCGTGGAGGTGCGCACGCCCTACATTGAGATTTGGTTCGGGGATGCCGGCAGCTGGATGGTCGAGTACTCGGTCTTCCTGTCGATCATTTTGGCCGTCCCGGTAATGCTCGGAATCGGCATCGCGATGGAGCGCGGGCTTATCCGCCACTTCTATAAGCGCCCGCACGCCGAGCAGATCCTCGTGACCTTCGGCCTCGCGATCGTGCTGCAGGAGCTGGTGAAGTCCTATTTCGGCGCCAACCCCATCGCGCAGCCGACGCCTGAGAGCTTCCGCGGCGCGGCCGATATCGGGGCGCTCATCGGGTTCGATCCAGGCGTCGTGGTCTATCCGTGGTGGCGGATCGCCTACCTGACCTTCTCGCTCTGCGTCCTCGGCGGCGTCTTCGCCTTCCTGCAGTTTACGACCTTCGGGATGGTTGTCCGTGCGGGAATGGCGGACCGCGAGACGGTGGGCCTTCTCGGGATCGATATCGACCGGCGCTTCGCCATCATGTTCGGCCTAGCCGCCGTCGTCGCAGGCCTTGCCGGTGTGATGTACACGCCGATCCTGCCGCCAGACTACCATATGGGCATGAACTTCTTGGTGCTCAGCTTCGTTGTCTTCGTGGTCGGCGGAATGGGTAGCCTTGGCGGCGCGGTCGCCGCGGGCTTCCTGCTCGGCATCCTGCAGAGCTTCGCCTCCATGAACGAGGTGAAGCAGATCCTGCCCGGTATCGACCAGATCATCATCTACCTGATCGCCGTCGTCATCCTACTCGTGCGTCCCCGTGGCCTCATGGGCCGCAAGGGCGTGATGGAGACCTGAGCCATGACCGATACAACCGTATCCCCCGCCAAGGACCGCTTGCTGCTGATCGGCTTCGCTTTGGCAGTGCTGCTGGGACCGATCCTGCTTGCGCCCTTCGGCGCAGGCTATCCCGATCTCCTGCAGCGCTTTGCGATCTTCGGGCTCTTCGCAATCGGCTTCAACATCCTCTTCGGTCTAACCGGCTATCTGAGCTTCGGCCACGCCGCCTTCCTCGGCGTCGGCTCCTACTCGGCAGTCTGGATGTTCAAGCTGCTCACGATGAACGTCATCCCGGCGTTGATCCTTGCCGTCATTATCTCGGGCCTCTTTGCGCTCCTGATCGGCTTCGTCTCGCTCCGGCGCTCAGGTATCTACTTCTCGATCCTCACGCTCGCCTTCGCGCAGATGAGCTACAACCTCGCCTATTCGGTGCTGACACCCATCACGCGCGGGGAGACTGGGCTCACGCTCAACCTCGATGATCCGCGGGTCCTCGACCCCGCAAGCGAGAGCGGTAACCTGCCGTTCCCATCGCTCTTCGGGCTCGAGATGAACCAAACCTGGGAATGGGCGGCGCTCGGCTACAACTTCCAGTTCAATTCCGGCTTCTACTTCTGCGCACTGGTGTTGATCCTTGGTTTCTACGTCGCCATGCGGATCTTCCGCTCGCCCTTCGGCCTGATGCTGAAGGCGGTGAAGACCAATCAGAACCGGCTCAACTACACGGGCATCAACACCCGGCCCTACACGCTCGCGGCCTTCGTGATTTCCGGCATGTATGCGGGGCTCGCCGGCGGCCTGCTGGCAGTGACCGATCCGCTCGCGGGTGCCGAGCGGATGCAGTGGACAGCGTCCGGCGAGGTCGTGCTGATGACGATCCTCGGCGGTATGGGCACGCTCCTCGGACCTGTCCTTGGCGCCGGTATCATCAAATACATGGAGCAGATCGTCTCCTCGCTGAACAAAGGCATCCTCGAAGGCTTCTTCGGCGGGTTCCTACCCGAGGCGATCACCGGGCCGCTCGTCTCGTTCACCTCGCTCTTCGTAGGCGAAGGCTGGCACCTGCTACTCGGTCTCGTCTTCATGCTCATCGTGACCTTCTTGCCAGGCGGCATGATGGAAGGCCTCGCGCGGATCGGACGGCTCTTCGCCAGCCGGCGCGCCAAAAGCGACAGTTCGGGCGGCGCGCCTGCGCCCACACCGGCCGAGTAAGGGAGGACCGAATGGCTACGATCCTGGAAGTCCGCAACGTCAACAAGAGCTTCGGCGGCCTCCGCGCTCTGAACGAAGTCAATCTCAGCGTCGAGGAAGGCACCGTCCACGCCATCATCGGCCCCAACGGTGCTGGCAAGTCGACGCTGCTCAACTGCTTCGTCGGCCGGCTTGTGCCCGATACGGGCACCGTCATGTTTGCCGGGCACTCACTCCTCGGCATCAAGCCGCACCAGATCAATCAGCTTGGTGTGGCGCGCGTCTTTCAGACGCCTGAGATATTCTCGGAGCTTTCGCTCGTCGAGAACGTGATGATCCCGGCTTTCTCCAAGCGCGATGGGGCCTTCACCATGAATGCCTGGGGTGGTGTGCTGCGCGAGAAGTCGCTGATGCAACAAGCGCTCGAAGTGTTGGCCGACCTGCAGATGGGCGACAAGGCCTATGCCAAGGCGGGTGAGCTTAGCCGTGGCGACAAGCGACGGCTGGAACTCGCCATGGGCCTTATCCAAAAGCCGAAGCTTCTTCTGCTCGACGAGCCGACCGCCGGCATGTCGCGCGCGGACACCAATGCCACCATCGACCTCCTGAAACAGATCTCGACCCGGGGCATCACCATCGTCGTAATCGAGCATGATATGCATGTGGTGTTTAGCCTGGCCGAGAAGATCAGCGTCCTCGCCCAGGGCACGGTGATCGTCGAGGACGAGCCGGCAAAGATCAAAGGCGACCCACGCGTGCAGGAAGCCTATCTGGGAGGAGCGCAGCTATGAACGACCAGACCCTTATGGATGCCAGCCAGTGGGCAGAGGCCAAGGCACCGGGCGTCGACCCGGTCCGGTCCAAGGGCGGCCAACGCGCCTTCTTCTCCGTCTGGGATCTGCGCGCCTATTACGGTGACAGCTACATCGTTCAAGGCGTCAGCTTCGATGTGCGCGAGGGTGAGATCGTCGCCCTCCTCGGCCGCAACGGCGCCGGCAAGACCTCTACGCTGCGCACGCTGGCGCGGCTCGATGAACCGGCCATCACGCATGGCGAGATCTGGCTCGACCACCAGCCGTTGCATGAGATGAAGGCCTATCAGGCTGCGCGCTCCGGCATCGGTCTCGTGCCCGAAGACCGGCGGATCATCCCCGGCCTCACGGTGGAGGAGAACCTGAAGCTCGCGCAGATTGTGGAGCCCCATGGCTGGTCGCTTGAGCGGCTCTACGAGCTGTTCCCGCGCCTTGGCGAGCGTCGCAAGCAGGAAGGTGTCACCATGTCGGGCGGTGAGCAGCAGATGCTTGCCGTCGCGCGGGCGCTGGCCCGTGACGTGAAGCTCTTGCTGCTGGACGAGCCCTATGAGGGTCTCGCACCCGTCATCGTGCAGGAGATCGAGCGGACCTGGAGCAGATCAAGGATCTCGGCATGACCACGATCCTGGTCGAGCAGAACGCCATCGCGGCCCTGCACTTGGCCGATCGCGCCCTGATCCTCGACATGGGCCAGATCGTGTTCGACGGCACCGCGCAAGAGGTCCTCGACAACGCAGAATTGCGCCAAGAGTACCTCGCGATCTAGTGGTCCGGCTCAGACGGAACGCACCCATCCACGTCATCCCCGGGCCCGACCCGGGGATCCAGGACACCAAAAGAATTCAAGCGCCTTCGGGAAAAATGGATTGCCGGATCAAGTCCGACGATGACGGTATCAAGTGTCTCGGCCACGCCAACAGAAGCGCCAGGGTCCCTTTAGGCGCTTTCCCCACAGCACACTAAGACCAGATCGCTCAATCGACGTTTCGTCGGTTACCGGTCCGATCCTGTGACAGGGCGCAATCTCAACCCCAGCCCGTCAAAATCATGTCTCGATTTGGATCAATAGAGATCAGCCTGCTTCATACAGGGTCGCGATTAATAGTTAATCAATCGCAATCGCAACAAATACATGGTTAATCTAAATTTGCGCTAGCACCCCTTTGGTGAGCGAATTATTACTCACGTCATGGCAGCGTGATCTGCTGGTCGGAGAAGCCGACGCAACCGCTCTTGCATTGGGAGATGGATATGCGTGCGGCAACGCTCTGCCGGCTGGCGCTTAAGGCGCCTCTATTCGCTGCTCTTCTCGGCTCGTCCGCGGCGTCCGCTGTGACGACCGGCTTCGATCTCATGATCGACGGCAGCTATGGGCAGCAGCCGGGAACCGTGAACGTTCCTCTGGTGACGCTGACCAATCGGTCTTCGGAAGCGCTTTTGACGAGCTTCTCGCTGACCATTGGCGATCCTGCGTTTAATTTCGACGGCGTGATCCAGATCCGTGGCCCGGCCGGCGGGAGCTCTCGCCTCATAATCGGGGATACCAACATCCCCCGGGTCGACGGCGTGAACACCGACACCATCGCCCTCGCCTTCACCGGCTTCAAACCGGGAGAGAGCGTGAGCTTCGGGGTCGATATCGATGCGGACAACGGCAACTTTTTTCAGGACTACCGCAACGTGCTGTTCAACAACGGCGCTGCACCCAATGCCGAAGTCACGGTCCAATTCACCGACGCCGCACCTCTGGTGCTGACCCTCAACGATGTGAGCGACCCTGGACCGATCACGCGCGCTTCGGCGCTGAGCACGGTAGCCGCCGACACGGTTTCGGCCATTCCGGTTCCCGCAAGCGCATTCCTGCTCGGCGCGGCGCTGCTCTGCGCAAGCTTCCTACGCCGGCGACCAGGCAGCTGAGCAACGACGCACCCAACCATGGGCCAGCGATGGCTCGCCCTTTCCTATTTCGAGGGTCTGAGGCCCGCGAGCATTAAGTCGATGATGTCTTCGAGGAGAACGGGCTTACCATCCTCCTGCCGAATGTGTATGAGGGCCATCGGCATCCAATAGGCCCGCGTCGCGGCGACAAAGATCTGGCCCACCTGTTCGGCATCGCAGGGCTTGAACTCACCTGTCTGAATGCCGCGGACGACTTCTTTCGCGATCGCCTTCTCTTTCCACTCGACATGCTGCTGTAGCGAGATCATGCCCTCGGGGTCGGAGCAGATGAAATCCGCAAGCTCGACGAGGCGCGGGTTATGCGCCATCTCACGCATCAGATGCCCGACGCCGTCGCTGATAAGACCCCGGATCCTCTCCGCCGGACCGCCTCCCGGTAGCATCAGGCCGGTTTCCATCTGCGCTTCGGACATGCGGAAATAACGCTCGACGACGGCGCGACCGATATCCTGCTTGTTCTTGTAGTAGCGGTAGAGATTGCCGGGGCTCATGCTGGTGGCGCGCGCGATATCGGCCATCGTCGTCTTCGAGAAGCCATAGTGCTGGAACAGCACCATCGACGCCTCGATAATCTCAAGGCGAATGCGCTCGGCGCCGTCCTGCGGCTCGGCTGATTGCTTCGCCGTGGCGTTCATCAGAAGAAGAACTTCAACTTGAGGCGCAGGAAGCTGTCATCGGCCAGGGCGCCGGCAAAGCTCTCTTTGTCCTGGTTCACGAAACCCACTCCCTCCAACCCGGCAGAGAAGCGGCTGCCGAAACGGCGCTCAGCTTCCAACCGGAACGATATCCCGCCATCTTGCGTGTCGGCCGCAGCAGTCACAAGCACCTCAGTATCCGACACGTCGTTAAGGGCAAGACGTGCGCCCAGGATCACATCGTTTTGGAAGGCGGTCAGCGCATCCTGACCGCGGCTGTCGAAGGCGTATTCGGCAATCAAACCCAGATCGGCGTTGCTCTCGAAAATGCCGAAAAGCGTGTGCTCGACCCCGCCTGTAAAGGCGCCGAAGAACTGGTCTTGGAAATCGGCGTTCTTCTCTCCACCGCGCAGAAGCGCCTCGAACTTCCAAAGGGTAGCGTCCGAGGTGAACTGAAAGTCGATGCCGCCCTGGGTAATGCGCTGATAGACGGCCAAGAGCTCGTCGAACTCATCGTCGGGGCGAAAGGACGGGTCGCGGCCGAGGCCGTGAAAGACATGGAGGCCGAGATCGACCGGCCCGACGAAACCCGAGTAACGGAGCGCGAAGCTCGGCGTCAGACGGCCGGCCGACGGCTCGAAGATCGGGTTGTCGACATTGACCGGTAGCGCGAAGCGGAGCCGACCCTCTTCGCCGGGGAAACGCCTGATGCGGCTCATGGGGAAATAGAACGCCGAAAACTCGCCAAAGCTCGTCAAGCGGCCGAGACGGATCATCGGCTGGCCCAAGCGATCCTCGTCATCGATATCTTCGGCAAGATCAGTCTGGTTGACGATATCGATCAGATGGAAGGCCTCGGTCTTGCCCCAGAACACGGTGTCGAGCCCCGCGCGCAGGGTCCAGGGCCCGAAATTGTAGTCGATCTTCGCCTCGCGGATATCGCCGGCGGTCCGCCTGTCGTCGGCCAGGTCCAGCCGGCCGAAGGGCGTGAAGCGGAAGGCGAGATCCCCGTCCAGCCACTCGGCAAGGAACGTAAACTTCCCCGCGAGCGAGACATCGTCGCGTTCCTGGCCGGCAAACTGCGGCTCCTCGAAGAACACCGTGCCCTCGGCTTCGATCTCACCGAAGAACTCGGTGTATTCCGGCATCCAGACAGAGCCTTCCTCGGCATGGGCAGCGCAGGCCAGCGCGATGACGAAGAAGGGCGCCGCCAGCGATGCCGCGAGCCGCAGCACGAGGCGCCGCCCCGGCCCCGTCTTCGCAGCGACCAGGGACGACAGATGGGCGCGCGGTTCGGTCATCTCGCCATCTGAGGCAGGCGGTTGGGGTCGAAGTCGCCGTCGGAGAGGCCGGCCGAGAAGTCGTAACCGGTGAACAGGAGATCCGTCTCCTTACCGCTCTGCAGGTTCACCATCTTGAACTTATCGGCGCGCCAGTAGCCCGAGTACTCGTTGTAGCCCTCGTTGGTCAGGACCTTCTCCAGATCACCGCGGCGGTTGTAGAACTCAACCTTCCACTGCCGGTACTCCTCGGTATCGGTCCAGGCGGTGCGCTTCGAATAGCCGGATTTGGCGTTCTTCGGATAGCTCTCGACGACGTGGCAGGTCAGGCTTTCCTGACCGGGGCATGGCTCGTCGCGGAGCCATTTGTAGGTGTAGTCGTCGACCTCCTGGCTGCCGAGATCCTCGTAGGAGAACTCCGAGGAGACGAACTTGCCGGTGCGATTGGAAGACGAGATCCGTTTCACGCGCTTCACGGCCGGCAGGTAAAGCCACTGATCGTCGTCCGTGGGCTCGATATTGGCATGGGTCAGGAGCCCCGTGCCGCGGATGTCGCGCGGGCGGGAGAAGACGATGATGCCGAAATCGCCGAGGCCGCGATCCGGCCGCTCCATCACCAGGTTCTCGAAGACCCGTCGGCTTTCGTTGCCCGACTTGTCGCGCAAGATCATCTCGCCGCCGACCGTGTACTTGCCGAAGCCGAGATCGCGTTTGTCCGCAGCCTCGGCGATGGCGAGGCCCTTGGCAGCCGCGTCGTCGGCCAAGGCATCGCTTGCGGGCAGGGCGAGGACGGCGAGGGCAAGGATGGCGGTGGTGGCCACAGGTTTGAGGGACATCTGGTCTCTCCGTTTGTCGAGGAAGATGAGAAGGCATGGCAACAGCAGGAAATCGGCAATGAGCGCCACGGTGATCGTGATAGCCGAAAGCTTGGCCATGTCGCCGTTCACCGCAAAGCCCGACATGGCCAGGATCGCGAAGCCCGCGACGAGGCCGATGGAGGTGATCACGAGCGCATTGCCGACCCGGACGAAGGCATAGCGGACGCTGTCCTCGGGGCTGCGCCCTTTGCGCCGCGCAGCCTCGTATTTCGAGAGGAAGTGGACCGTGTCGTCGACCACGATGCCAAGCGTCGCTGCCAGAACCACGGCGATGGCCAGCGTGACCGCCCCGACCGAGTAGCCCCAGATCCCGAAGGCCATCGCGGCGGGAATGAGATTGGGGATCAGGCTCACAAGACCGATCCGGGGCGAGCGCAGCGCGATCATGATGATGCCCGAGATCAGCACGAGCGCTAGCGCCGTTCCCGACAGCATCGCCCGCACGTCCCGGAAGCTTATCAAATTGAACACATGCGGCACGCCTGTGGGGGTCACCAAAGGCCGCTCATCCGCACCCGCCTCCCAAGCCGTGTGGATTGTCGGCGCGTTCTGACGCAGCCATTCGCCAGCGGCGAGGGTAAAGTCCCGCATCTCCGCCGTCGTCTGCCGCGCCATCGCGACGGAGACGCGCATGGCAGACCGGTCGACATTGATCTGATCGGTCAGGTCGCGCCCGTAGCCTAGGCTGAGCTCGTAGAGGAAGAGATACTGCGCCGCCTCCTCCTCGTTCGAGGGCAGGCGGAAGAACGAGGGATCGTCCTCATTCATATTCATCGTCAGCCGCTTGATCGTGTCGGTCAGCGTCGAGACATGTGCCACGCCAGGCTGCGCACGTGCCCAGTCGACGAAGGCATCGACTTCCGACAGGAACGCCGGGCCGTTGATCGCCTGCGACCCGCCCGCCGGCAGCACGAAGTAGAGCTGGTTCACCCCGGTCAGCCGGTCTTCGGTGAAGTCCGTGTCCTGCCGGAACTCGTAGCGATCATCGAAATAGCGCAGGAAGTCGTCCTCGAGCGCGAGCTGGCTGATCCCCGCCACGCAGACGCCGACAACACCCAGCATCACAGGCGCAAGCACCCGCCGCTGCGCAACCACGAAGTCGCCGAAGATGCGCATGTATCTCGGCTCACGCTCAGCGCTTGCCTGACGGCGGATGGGGAGGAGCGTGATCAGACCCGGCAACAGGAACAGCGTGAAGAAAAGCGCCGAGAGCACGCCAACGCCCACGATGTTGCCGAGCTGACGAAACGGGGGCGAGATCGAGAAGTTGAGGGAGAAGAAGCCGACCGCCGTCGTCACACAAGCGATGATGATCGCGCCCGCATGCTCGGACAGCGCCCTTCGCACCCATTCCCGCCGGTCGCCGGTATCGGGCATGGCTGAGCGGCAGGCCGAGAACACGTGCACGGCCGAAGCCACAGCGAGCGTCATGATGTAAAGGGGCGCCAAGACGCTGACCGAGTTCAGCCGGTAGCCCATCCAACCTGCTGCACCCAAACCCGTGATGGCCGAGAGCGCGATGAGGATCAGCACCGCGACCGTCGCGAACACGGATCTAAGCGCGATGCCGACGATCAGCAGGATCACGAGGAACATCGGGCCCAAGAGGTTCGCGCCGTCCTCCTGCCCGCTCGTCGCGAACTGGTTGTTGATCATGATCCCGCCGGTCAGGCGGATATCGACGGGATGCGCCGCCTCGATCTCCGCCACCATCGTCCGTACCTCGCGCACGATGGTCGGCACCTCTTCGGTCGGCTTCACTTCGGGCAGTGTGAAGAGGACGTTCACCTGGGTCACGTCCCGGGCAGAGGCGATGAGGAGATCGACGATCTCGAGCCGTTCCATCGCCAGCCGCTCGATTTCGGCGGCCTCGGTGGGCGCGACAGTGCTTGGGCTTTCAACCAAGTCCCTGACCACCATGCCCTCGGCATCGGCGTAGCTGTGCTGGAAATTCGTCAGGCTATCGACCCGTCGCACGAAAGGCAGGCGCCAAGCGCGATCCGTAATCTCACCGATCAGCGCGATCGTCTCAGGCGTAAAGACCTGGCCGTCCTCTGGTACGAGCACAATCGAGAGATTGTCGTCCTTGGCGAAGGCCGCTTCATAGGCATCGAGCGCCTGACGATCCGGGTTCTCGGGCGCGAAGAAGATCCGGGCCGAGGGGTCGGGCGGCCAAATCGCGCCGAGACGGGTGGCGGAGACCGCCACGAGCGCGAGTGAAACGAAGAAGAAGATCCAGCGATAGCGCACCACGATCTCGGCAAAGCGGACCATGGCGCCGCTCTCCTCGCTTCGTGCTTCCGTGTTCGGCAGGTCGGTCATTGGGGGCTCCGAGCGCAGACAGCCCGACGCTACGGGCTGCGTCGCGCAGAATGTCACGCCTTCAAATCTGGTCAATCCTGAAAAATGAATTTTTCAAAAAATATTCATTCCTCAGATCTCACGAACTAGCTGTTGGTGCTCTGTCGCTGCGCCAACCAGATCCCGCCGAGGACAAGCGCCAGCGCCGCGCCGTGATAGAGCGCGAACACCTCGTCCAGCAGGAGAACCGCCAGCAAAGCAGCGAAGATCGGCACCAGGTTGATGAAGACACCGGCCCGAGCCGGACCGATCAGATCAACGCCTCTCAGGAAAAAGAGCTGGGCAAGGCAGGACGGGAACAGCGTCACATAGAGCGCCACCAACCAACCCTGAAGGCTCGGCCAACTGGCGCCATAGACTACCGCCTCGCCCAGCGCGAAGGGCAAGGCAGTGAGTGCCGCGATAGGGCACATCAGCGTAAAGAACGTGCGCGCCGGCATCTCGGGCCGGCTCGATAAAGCGACGACATATCCGGCATAAAGCACACAGGCGATCAGCATCAGCCCGTCGCCCAAATTGACACCTTGGTCTGCAATCAGCACGGGGTTGCCCTTGGTCGCGACCAGCACGACCCCGAGCAGCGTGACCACGACGCCGATGGCCTGAAGCCGCGTGATCGGCGCACTCTGAAAGAGATAGGCCCCCGCAAGCACGAAGACCGGCATCGCCCCTTGAAGAATGCCCATATTGATGCCGCTGGTGCTGTGCGCGGCCGCGTAAAACAGCGCATTAAAGCACGTGAAGCCAAGCGCCGCCATCAGCGCCACGCGCCAAATGGCCGGACGGACAACGTGCCAATGGGCCCGCACTTCGCCGCCATAAAGCGGCCAGAGCATGATGCTCACGCCGACCCAACGCAGGAGCACGAGCGCGAAAGGGTCGATATGCCCCTTCGCAAACTGCCCGGCGATCGCGTTACCAGCCCAGAAGAGCGCCGCGAAGGTCAGCATCACCGGCGGGGCATTGTTCAACCAGCGCAGAGCCGACCCCAGGCCATCTGGCCTAGAACGCGGAACAGGGCTCGGGCCTGAGTTCGGACCAGGGCTTTGACCGGCGCTCGGACCGGGGCGCCGCGTCTCGCCGCCAGATGCCGTCATCTTGCCCGTTGTCCTTCCGCCGAGTGGAACGCCATGTTAGCCGCCCAGCACGGCGGAGACACTGGCCCCGTGGCAATACAGGGTATCGAGGAGCGCATGGCTCGACGCGTGGCGTTGGAGATGTACGATCCGCCATGGCTCGCCTGGGCGAACGACGCGCTGTGGTCAGGCATTCGGTCGGCGCTGGCGGCCCGTGGCATCGACGCGCCGGATCGGCTGGAGCGGGGGGTGACGGGCGCTGCATTCTGGCGCGGCGGCGATCTCCTCCTGTCGCAGACCTGCGGCTACCCGTTCTGGACCGCCCTTCGCGGTGAAGTCCAACTGGTCGCGGCGCCGACCTATTCCGCCCCTGGATGCGACGGGCCCAACTATTGCTCGGCGATCCTTGTCCGAGCCGACGATCCGGCGCGGGCCCTGGCCCATTGTGCCGGCTACCGCCCGGCCGTTAACGCCCGCGACTCGCAATCGGGCCACAACGCGCTCCGAGCAGCGGTCGCCCCGCTCTCGCGCGACCGCTCGTTCCTGGCGCCGGGGCGCGCGACCGGTGCCCATCTCGCCTCGATGCAAGCGGTCGCTGCAGGTTACGCGGACATCGCGGCGGTCGATTGCGTCACGCATGCCCTGATCGCAGACGCCATGCCTGACCTCGACGCATCGCTCCGTCGGATCGCCTGGAGCCCGCCTGCCCCGGGTCTTCCCTTCATTACGGCAGCCTCGACCAGCACTGAGACGCTCGACGCACTACGTGCCGCGCTCCATGACGCCGCCGAAGATCCGGATTTTCTCAAGGTCCGGAATGCATTGAAACTCGAGGGTTTCACAGTGCTTCGAGATGAAGCCTATGCCGCCGTTGAAGTGATGGAGGTCGCGTCCGATGCTGCGGGCCAACCGCCGCTCCTATGACGTTTCACTGCCTTGGTTGCGCAGATCACCTCACGCCAGGATACTACCGCATCGCCGGATCGAGCCCCAACGGTGTTTTCGAGAAGGACGCTTGTGGTCCCCTCCCTCAGAAGTCAGAGGTGATGCCCTTTTTCTCCCAATCGCCGAAGCGCACGGGTTCAGGGCCGTCGCGGCCTCCCTCTTCCTTGGGCAGATCGAGGGGGACCTCACGCGCCCGGCGGGCGTCCGCTTCGGCCAAGGCGCGGCGCGCGGCGGCCTCGATTCGGGCCTCCCGTGCATCCTCTTCGGCCTTTGGCTCTTCTGGGGTCCGATCAGCGCTCATATATGTGCCTCCAAGCAGCCACGGGTGATGTAGGTCGAGGCGGGGTTGGCGCACAAGCGGCAGCCGCCCGGAACTTCAGCCCTGACATGAAAGGAGTGAGACGCGCATGAACTACATGAAGACCGCGCTTCTGCTCGCAGCGCTGACGGCGCTCTTTCTCGGCGTCGGCTATCTGATCGGCGGTGCCGCAGGCGCCCTGATCGCCTTTGTCGTCGCGCTCGGCATGAATGCCTGGGCGTGGTGGAACTCGGACAAGATGGTGCTGCGCATGCATGGCGCGCGCCCCGTCAGCCGTCAGACCGCGCCAGAGCTTTGGGGCATGGTGGAGGAGCTGAGCCGCAATGCCGGGCTCCCGATGCCGGCCGTCTACATCATTGAGGACCCACAGCCGAATGCCTTCGCGACCGGGCGCGGGCCGGAAAATGCAGCCGTTGCTGCCACCACGGGCATCCTAAAGACGCTGACACGTGAGGAACTGGCCGGTGTGATGGCGCATGAGCTCGCGCATATCCGCAATCGCGACACGCTTATCATGACGGTTGCTGCAGTGATCGGCGGCGCAATCTCGATGCTCGCGAACTTCGCGTTCCTGTTCGGTGGCGGCCATGGGAGCAACCGTAACCCGCTCGGCTTTATCGGCGTCCTCCTCGCCGTGATCGCAGCGCCCTTCGCGGCCTTCATGATTCAGTCGATGATCAGCCGCACGCGAGAGTATGCTGCCGATCGCGCGGGTGGTGAGATTTGCGGCAATCCGATCTGGCTCGCTTCGGCCCTGGCGAAGATCGCCGGCGGGCGCAGGGCCGAGATGGCGAGCGCAGAGGAGAACCCTGCAACGGCGCATATGTTCATCGTCAACCCGCTTCTGCGCGGGGGGATCGACGGCCTGTTCTCGACCCATCCCGACCCGCGCCGCCGCATCGCGGCGCTCGAGGCACAAGCGCGGGAGATGGGTGTCTCGGGTCGCGCCGCGGCCTATGAGGCGGCGCCCCGTGCCGTTCGCCGTCCGCGCAATTGGGGCATGCCCCAGACGCGCGCGGGCGACCGCCAACGCTCCGGCCCCTGGAATTGAACGTGGGCGGAGGGCGCCGGCGGACGGCGACACGATCTCGACCCGAAGGCGGCGCAGATCGGCATCGCGCCGCGCGAGAACAGCGTGTGGAGCAAACCGCCGAACGCGTTCGCGGCGGCGCCGTCGATCTGCTCGCAGCCGTCCTCGACCGCGGGCAGATCATCGGTGAGCACGCACTCTCGGACCTCCCAGGACCGCGCCGGGCCGAGGCGCGCAGCATCGCGGATATGGCGCTCAGGCGTCTCGGAGAGATCGACGCCGTCCTCAGTCGTTTCGTAGATCGCATGCCGCCGCCACCCGCCTGCCACATCCTCCGCGTCATGGCGGCGGAGATCATGCATATGGCGCGCGCACCCCACGCGGCGGTGAACGGCGCCGTCACGCTCGCCCGCGCGGATCCTCGGGCTCGGCGGATCGCGGGTCTCGTCAATGCGGTCGGCAGGCGGCTGCAGGGCGCGGCGGAGCCAAAACGCCCGGCCGCTATAAACACGCCGGATTGGCTCGCCGATGCGTTGCGTGAGGACTGGGGGCAGAAGACCGCCGATGCGATGATGCGCGCGCATCGCGACCTGCCGTCCCACGATCTCACGCTCAAACACGAGGCGGATGGTGAGCCACTGGCGGCCGAAATCGGCGCGACGCTTCTGCCATCTGGCACCCTACGCCTGCCCGGCCGGCCGCAGATCTCGTCGCTGCCGGGTTTCGATCATGGTTCATGGTGGGTTCAGGATGCGGCTGCAGCCTTACCGGCGAGATTGCTGGAGGGTGAGCCCGGTGCGCTCAAGGACAAGCGCGTGCTCGACCTCTGTGCTGCACCGGGTGGGAAGACGATGCAGCTCGCCGCGATGGGCGCACAGGTCACTGCGCTGGACGCGAACGAGACGCGGATGGAGCGGCTCTCGGAGAACCTCGCGCGAACGAAGCTCTCCGCTGAGGTCATTGTCGCCGATGCGCGTGATTGGCAGCCCGAAACGCCGTTCGACGCGATCCTGCTCGATGCACCCTGCAGCGCCACGGGGACCATGCGCCGCCACCCGGACCTTGCCTGGCGGCTTCAGCCAGACACGATCGGCGCGCTCATAGAGCTCCAGGAAAGTCTACTCGCCCGCGCCTGGGGCTGGCTCGCGCCCGGTGGGACGCTGGTCTATGCCACCTGCTCGCTGTTGCGCGCGGAAGGTGAAGAGCAGATCGAGAGCTTTCTCAGCGCCATGCCCGGTGCCGCGCGACGCCCGCTCGATACGGCAGACCCGATCCTGCCGCCCGATGCCGTGACGCCCGAGGGCGACCTGCGCACAACACCCGCGATGTTGCCAGAAATTGGCGGGATCGATGGCTTCTTCGCCGCACGCCTCACCCACGCGAGCTAGACATCTGGAACAGGCGAGGTGCCGCACCGCAACAATGGCTCTTCCGACAAGCGTTGCCCCGTGACATTAACGTTTCTGCAACCGCTCAAGGCAGCTGCAGGGAAGTCGCTTGGCTCAAAGCTCGGACAAGACCCGTTCGCGTGAGGTTCAGGGCTCCGTTGCCCCGGTGCGCCGCGCCGTCATCTCGGTTTCCGACAAGACAGGGATCGAGGCGCTGTGCCGCCGCCTCGCCGCCGCCGGTGTCGAGATCGTGTCGACCGGCGGGACCGCGCGGATGCTTCGCGAAGCGGGTCTCGGCGTGCGCGACGTCTCGGAGATCACCGATTTCCCGGAGATGATGGATGGGCGCGTGAAGACGCTGCACCCGATGGTCCATGGTGGCATCCTCGCGGATCGCGCCAAGCCCGAACATCGCGCGGCGCTCGAGGATCATGGCATCGGCGCCATCGATCTCGTCGTCGTCAATCTCTACCCGTTCGAGGCGACGGTGGCCCGGGGCGCACCTTTCGCCGAGGTGGTGGAAAACATCGATATCGGCGGTCCCGCGATGCTGCGCTCCGCAGCCAAGAACCACGGCTCGGTGACGGTCGTAACCGACACGCAGGACTACGAGACGGTCGTCGATGAGATCGAAGCGCTCGGGGGCACGACAGCGGTGACCCGGCGCCGCCTCGCCGCCATCGCCTATGCGCGCACGGCAGCGTATGACGCCGCCGTCTCGACCTGGTTCGCGCACCAAGTCGGCGAGGACGTTCCGCGCCGCAGGGTCTTCTCGGGCCAGCTTCTGCAGCCGCTCCGCTATGGCGAGAACCCGCATCAACGTGCCGCGTTCTACTCTGACCATACGGCGCGTCCGGGTGTGGCGACCGCCGTGCAGGTTCAGGGCAAGGAGCTGAGCTACAACAACATCAACGATACCGACGCGGCCTTCGAACTCGTCGCGGATCTCGGCGAGAACGCGGGGCCGGCCTGCGCGATCATCAAGCACGCCAACCCTTGCGGCGTCGCCTCCGGTGCAAGCCTCGCAGATGCCTATACCCGCGCCTATGACTGCGATCGCATCTCGGCATTCGGTGGGGTGGTCGCGCTCAACCGACCGCTCGATGCGGCCGCCGCTGAAGCTATCACTCGGATCTTCACCGAAGTGGTCATCGCCCCCGGTGCCGACACCGCCGCACGGACAGTGTTCGCCCAGAAGCGCAACATCCGATTGCTCCTAACGGATGGCTTGCCGGATACGGGAGAACGGCGCCTCCACATCCGTCAGGTAGCCGGCGGGCTCTTGGTGCAGGACGTGGACACGCCCGGTCAGGTGCCCGGTCAGGTAACCGAGGGCCTGCGCTGCGTCACGTCCCGCGCGCCCACGCCCGAGGAGGAGCGCGATCTCCTCTTCGCCTGGCGCGTCGCCCGGCATGTGAAGTCGAACGCGATCGTCTATGTGCGCGATGGCGCGACAGTCGGCATCGGCGCCGGTCAAATGAGCCGGGTCGACAGCACCCGCATCGCCGCGCGGAAATCCGCCGAGATGGGCGATGCGATGGGATTGTGCGAGCCACTCACCAAAGGGGCGGTTGTCGCCTCGGACGCCTTTTTCCCGTTTGCCGACGGTCTCATCGCAGCAGCGGAAGCAGGGGCGACCGCGGTGATCCAGCCCGGTGGCTCGATGCGAGATGCCGAGGTGATCGAGGCCGCCAATGCCCGAGGTCTGGCGATGCTCTTCACCGGTCGGCGTCATTTCCGTCACTGATGGCGGGCTGCCTCAGATCCGGCCGAGCCACGTGCGCCCGAGGACGGCAGCGGTGACCAAGCTGACATAGATCCCGCCCGTCAACAGGATCGCGTCGACACCGAGACCGAGCAGGCTGATATGCTCCGTCTCGGGCAGAATGGCGCGATCGGGCAGGGCGATGGCGTAGACGAGGCGATCGACGACATAGAGCGCGAGTTCGGCCAAGACCGGCCCCGTCAGCATCAACGCGAAAGCGGCCGCAAACCGCGCTTGCCCGCGACCGAGCGCTACCTCCGGGTTGCCGTCCCCACCCGCCGCGAGGTCCGCCAGCATGGTGCCGAATAGCGCGAAGGTAATGGCATAGGTCGCCAGCCCAACAACCACACCCGCGATCAACGCACCTGCAGTCCCAAGAACCGGCATCATCAGCCCGCCGATCATCAGAAGCGCCAAGATCCCCGGCATCATCAAGACGACGGCGCGGAAGACGAAGAGCCAAGGCATCCGCCCATCGGCCGTCAGCACCGCATCGAGCCCCGCGAAGCGCCCGCCGCTCAGCATGCTGCGCAGCCCCGCATGGACCACCAGCGCATCGAAGAAGAAGTGCATGAGGACCCTGGGCGCCGTTCCGAACAGCACCGAAAGGACGCCATCGACCATCAGGAACAGCAGAACCCCCCATGCGATGACCTCGGCATTCACAGCGGCGAGGCCGGCAGCGATGGCGAAGCTGCTGCTTTCGCCCTCGTTCCCATCCTCCCGCATATGCCGCGCCCCCGCGTTCCTCGCCGGCCGCCACTTCCGTCCCGACCGGCACGACTGTCAAGGCCGATACGCTCCAGGGTCGTTGCTGTCGACCGCAATCCTAGTGATCCGAGCGGGACGGAAAGAACCCGCCCATGTCATCCCAGGGCTTAACCAGGGGGTCCGGGAATCCGCCGGATTCTAAAGGTTTGGCTTTGCTGGATTGCCGGACCGAGTCCGAACATGACGGTATCGAGAGTCTCGGCCAGTCCGCTAAGCTTGGGCGTCGGCGCGCGCACTCTCCCAAGCCAGGAGCGCGCGCTTCACGCCGAGGCCCCAGTGATAACCGCCGAGCGCTCCATCGCGGCGAAGCGCGCGATGGCAAGGGATCAGCCAAGAGACCGGATTGCGCCCGACCGCAGATCCGACAGCGCGCACCGCACGTGGGCTGCCGATCGCCCGCGCGATCTCCGAATAAGTCGTGACCTGACCGGACGGGATCGCCATCAGCGCCTCCCACACCTTGATCTGAAAGGGCGTGCCATGAAGACCGAGCTTGACCGGCCCCGTCGTCCGCCCGGCAAGTTGTCCGGAGATGGCCTCCGCATGGGGTGCCACAGCCTCGGCGTCCTGACGAAAGACCGCATCCGGCCAGCGGCTGCGCATATCCGCCATGGTCGCATGCCGCCCCATCTCTTCGGCGAAGGCGAGACCCGCGATGCCACGTTCCGTCGCCATCACCAGCGCTTCGCCGAAAGGTGTCGCGATCCAATCCCAAACGATCTCGAGCCCCGCCCCTCGCGCGGCATAGTCGCCGGGCGTCATCGCCTCCCAGCGCAGGAACAGATCGTGGAGGCGAGAGGGTCCGGACAATCCAACCTCATGCGCGGCGTCGAGCACCGTGAACCTCTCGGCCAGGAGCGCGCGCGCATGATCGATGGTCAGATACTGCAAATAGCGCTTGGGGCTGACGCCGACCCAGGACGAGAAGGCGCGTTGGAAATGCGCCGGGCTATAGCCCATGGCATGGGCCAGATCGTCGAGGCTCGGCTGATCGACCCGATGCTCGTCCAGCCAGCGGATCGCAGCGGCCATGATCTCGAATTGCGCGTGATCGGCCTGCGCAGCGTCTACTGCAGCGATGTCCTGCCGCCCATCCATGTCGCACCTCCTATGGTCCCGCTTCGTCCACGCTTCTAGCGCTTCGCCACGGTGCATCGCGACCCGATTGTTGCGCTCGCCTCTAGCAGCGGTCGCCGCGGCAGCGCGACGCGCATCGTGGGGTCGACGCAGGCACGAGCGGCGCTTGCCACGCGGCCGGCCGGCTGGCATTTGCAGGGCATGACGGGCGGGCTCGGCTACAGCGATATCAAGGAGTGCTTTCGTCGCCTCCAAGCCGTGCGCCCAGAGCCCGAGGGCGAGCTCGACCATGTCAACGCCTACACCCTGGTCGTCGCCGTGGCGCTATCCGCTCAGGCGACCGACAAGGGGGTGAACCGGGCCACGAAAGATCTCTTCAAGATCGCTGATACGCCCGAGAAGATGATTTCGCTCGGCGAGGAAAAGCTGATCGAACACATCCGCACCATCGGTCTCTTTCGCAACAAAGCGAAGAACGTGATGAAGCTCAGCCAGATCCTCATCGACGAGCATGATGGCGTGGTGCCGTCCTCCCGCGAGGCGCTGTCGGCGCTCCCGGGCGTGGGGCGTAAGACGGCCAATGTGGTGCTCAATATGTGGTGGCGCCATCCCGCGCAGGCCGTCGATACGCATGTCTTTCGCGTCTCGAACCGCACCGGGATCGCGCCCGGCAAGGACGTTGTCGCCGTGGAGAAGGCGCTCGACGACCGAATCCCGGCCGAATACGCGCTGCACGCTCATCACTGGCTAATCCTGCATGGTCGCTACACCTGCATGGCGCGCAAGCCCGACTGCCCGCATTGCCCGATCTCGGATATCTGCCTGTTCGACGAGAAAGTCGGGCTCTCTGAACCTGACGATACAGCCGCGCCGCCCGTTCTGCCCGCAATCGCCGGGGAGGGGGAGGCCGCCGCGGTGTCACCGCCACGGGGCCGCAGTACCAAGCCGGCCGCAAAAGGTCGTAAGACCACGCGAGAACATCCGGCGAAGGATCGCGGCAAAGCACTCGACAGACATCAGCGTAAGACCCTGGCGAAGGGATCAACAGAGGAATGAGCCAATGACCGATCGTCTCGATCTCGTGGGCATAGGGAATGCGCTCGTCGATGTTCTCGCCCGCGTCGAGGACAGCTTCCTGGCGGCAGAAGGCGTGCAGAAAGGGATCATGCAGCTCATCGACACACCGCGGGCAGAGGCGCTCTATGCGGCCATGCCGCCGGCCACCGAGGTTTCGGGCGGATCGGGCGCGAACACGGTCGTCGGTGCTGCGCAACTGGGACTGCGGTCGGCCTATGTGGGCAAGGTGCGGGACGATCAACTGGGCCGCATCTTCGCCCATGACATCCGCGCGGCGGGCGTCGGTTATGACGGACCGATCGTGGAGGCGGATTTCCCCGACCCCACAGGGCGGTGCCTCATTTGCGTGACACCCGATGGCGAGCGGTCGATGAACACCTATCTCGGCGCATCGGTGACCATGGACGCCGCCGATATTGACGAGGCGCTGATGGAGCGCGCCGACTGGCTCTATCTCGAGGGCTATCTCTTCGACACGGACGACTCGAAAGAGGCCTATGCCAAGGCGATTGCAGCAGTGAAGCGGGGGGGCGGGAAGATCGCCTTCACCTGTTCGGACCCGTTCTGCATCGCCCGTCACCGGGACGATATGAACCGCCTGATCGACGCGCATGTGGACCTGCTTTTCGCGAACAAGGCGGAGGCGCTGGCGCTGGTCGGCACCGAGGACCAGTCGACCGCCGAGAAGGTCATCGCCAGGCGCGTCGAGCGAGCGGCGATCACGCTCTCGGACGAGGGCGCGGTGGTGCTGCAGGGCGAGGAACGGACCCATGCAGCGCCCCAGGCGCTCGACATCGTCGATGCGACGGGGGCGGGTGATCTCTTCGCTGCTGGGTTCCTCGCAGGCATCGCACGCGGGCTCGACAACGAACGGGCAGCCCATATGGGCAACGCGGCCGCCGCCCATATCATCACGCGACTTGGGCCCCGCAGCCCCGATCTCGCCGCGGACCTCGCGAAGCTCGGTTTCCCCGTCGCGGCCTGATCAGAGCGATCGAGGCAAGCGGAATCGCGGCTGGTCGCCGCGATGAGTCTTACGGGGTCTCGGTTGTCGGGCTCGAACAACGATGGCTGGAGACGCACGGCTTGGATTGAAGAAGGGGGCTGGGGAGGAGCCGCGAGGGCTCCGTCGCGAGCATCTCGAAGGCCGTGCCGCGTCAATGACAAGCCGCCTGTCGGCGGTCGCTTTGCGATCATTGACCCGGCCCGTCCTTCGGAAAGGGAATGACGAGGCACGAGGACGGCGTCCAGCGGCGAAGGATCCAGCGGAGATCGGCCGGATGGAAGGCGACGCAGCCTGCTGTCGGGTGACGTGGGCGGCGCCAACAATGAACGAAGATTGCGGAACCCATGCCCGGCACGATGGGATCGGTGTTGTGATCGGTCGCAACGCAGAGATCGTATAGGCCATCGCCGCGACGCATCCGGTCGGCCGGGAAGGGATGCGGGTGGCTGATCTCGGTGTTGTAGGCCGGATCTCTGGGATCCTCGGCCCAGCCCGTAGGATGAAGGAGCGGCACGCCCGGCAGACATGTGGCGGGGCGCGAAACTCTGTCTGGCCGCCAATAGAGCGTCGTCAGCCGCCAGACACCGGCAGGTGTCGCACCATCGCCTTCCCGCTTTGCCTCCGCCCGCACGATACCGCCACGCCCGATGCTGCAAGGCATCCAGCGGCCCATGAAACGGGCGCCAAGAGCCGTGGCCACCAAATCTGTCGGCCTTCGGGGTAGCTGCGTTCTCAAAGCGTGTAAGGACCCTCCAACGCTCAAAGCATGTGGCCCGATTTTGCGGCTTTGGTGGCGAGGTACTGAGCGTTCAGGGGGTTCTCGCCAACCCTTAGCGGCACCCGCTCGACGACTTGGATGCCCGAAGCCTCCATCATCGCGATCTTGCCCGGGTTGTTGGTCATGAGGCGTACGCTGGAGAAACCCATGGCCTTCAGCATCTCGGCACCGAGCCGGAAGTCCCGCTCGTCATCCTCGAAGCCGAGGCGGTGGTTCGCTTCGACGGTGTCGAAGCCCTCATCTTGCAGCGCATAGGCGCGCATCTTGTTGGCGAGGCCGATACCGCGACCCTCTTGGTTCATGTAGAGGATCACGCCCGAACCCTCGCCCGCGACTTGTTCGAGCGCTGCGGCGAGCTGCGGGCCGCAATCGCATTTGAGCGAGCCGATCACATCGCCCGTGAAGCAGGCCGAGTGGAGCCGGGCGAGCACTGGGACACCGCGCGTTGCTTCTCCGATCTCGACGGCGTAGTGCTCTTCGCCCCCGTCGGCCGGCCGGAAGACATGGACGCGTCCATGGCGGGCGAGGCGGAGAGGAACCCGCGCCCCAGAGACGCGGTGCATGCGTGACATCGCGGCCGCCGCCCGCTCGACTGTCGCGATATCGAGGACGCTGAGCCCGCTTTTCGCGGCGAGTGTCGCGACCGCCGCGCCGTCATCCCAGCTTGCGACGACCGCGGCTGGCAGCAGACGCGCTTGTTTGGAGAGCGTGATCGCGAGCGCGTGGAGCGATGCGTCGCCATCACGCCTCGTCGCGTAGGGCCCCTTGAGGGGTGTTGCGAGATCCGCGCTCGGATCGGCCGTAGCCTGGACCCAGGACGCACGCGCATGCATGGGCAGCACGATCCGCGCAAGGCTACCGTCATAGGCCCTGGCACGCAGCGTCTCGGCCCGCCAATGGGTGACCGCGACATCCACCCGACCCGGCGCCGCCCTCAGCCCACCAGCCGCGCTCAGCCTGCGCAGGATGTCGAGCCGATCCTCCACCAAGGTCTCAGCAGACAGGATCAGCGCGCCGCACCCCATCGTCGAATGATCGTCGACCAGGGCGACTGGCGCGCCCATCCGCAGATCCGCCCGCGCGCGGGCGACGCGTTCCTCCTCGGTCAGCGAGATCGATGCTTCGGTCATGGGCTGCCTCATAGCCTTCTGCTTCGGCGGTCGCACGCTTGAATTTGAAACATCATCGAGCGTCTGTCGGGCTTCAGGTGACGTATGCGTGAAATACTCTGGCCTCTAACCACACATCGCGGTGATATCCTGACACCGAGAATGCAACGAACGGTCAGCCCTCCCATCTGGCGGCGACACGACAGATGGTGCCCGACCGGTCTTTGTGGCCCTAGGGCACGCTAGAAGGGAGATATGCCGATGTCGGTTGCACGGAAGATCCTGCTCGTCGATGACGATGGTGATCTGCGCGAGGCGCTGGCGGAGCAGCTGGTGCTGATCGACGAGTTCGATGTCTACGAAGCCGAGGACGGCGCGAGTGGGATCGAGCGAGCGAAGTCAGAGATGCACGACCTGGTCATCCTGGATGTTGGTCTGCCGGATATGGACGGACGCGAGGTTTGCCGACTGATGCGGCGACAGGGCGTCAAATGCCCGATCA
>JBCDFC010000048.1:0-23495 GCA_039178805.1 Pseudomonadota bacterium
CGCGGGTCGAGTTCGACGCGATCAGCCAAGTGTCCCTCGAACTTCTCGAAGAGGGGGAATTCGTGACCTTCACAGACTCTCTGGGAGAGGATCGAAACGACAGCGTGCTTGTCCGCTTCGCCTCTCTATACGACACAGACTTCGGCACGTTCAGCTCCAACTCAGCATTCCGGTTCTCGGAGACGTTCTCGAGCTTCGATGTGGACGGGCTGCTGGCCTTCGACCTTTCGGTCGGCACCGTCACCACCGCGACCACGAGTTTCTCCCAGGACTTCCGCTTCGACGGGCTGCCGATGGAGCTTGCTGCCCTGCCAGGCGAGTTCGTGTTCGACGCAGGCGTGAGCTTCAACGTCAACAACTTCTTCTCGCAGAACACCGCCGACCTCGAGCCGATCGGTGGGCCGGGCTTCGGCTTCCTGATCACCGACGACGAGCAGGATCTGCTGAATGTAAGCGCCTTCGCCGATGCAGCCTGGCGCCCGATACCGGATCTCGAGCTCTCGGCCGGGCTGCGCTACGCCTTCGACCGCGTGCAGGAGACCGACGAGACATTGACGACGGGCCCCGCCGTCGAGCTCGGGCTTCTGCCGGGTGGTTTCTCGGAGACGGGCGACGCGTCCTTCCACTCCGTCTCGCCGCGCGCTGCAGTAAGCTACGATTGGAGCGACGACCTCACCACTTTCTTCTCCTTCGCAACCGGCTTCCGTCCGGGTGGCATCTCCGAGACCGAATTCTCCGGCGTGTTCGAGTTCGACGAAGAGGTAACGCGCACCTTCGAGGTCGGCGTTAGAAGCCGCTTTCTGGTTAATCGTCTCGCGATCAATGCGAGCGCCTTCTTCACGAAGATCAACGATTTTCAGACACCGATCTTCGTGACCTTCCCCGGAAGCATCCTTCCGCCACAGATCATCTTGGACAATGCCGGCGACGCAACAAGCGTTGGGGGCGAGGTGAACCTTGCCGTCACGCCGGTCGAAGGGCTTCTGCTACGCGCGAACGCCGGCGTGAACTTTACGGAGATCGAGGAGTTCGAGCTTGCACCCCCCGGCTCCGGCGGCGTGCCGGCGGATCTTTCGGGATTGGACCTCCCAAACGCGCCTAAGTTCACGCTCACGCTGACAGGAGACTATGAGTTCGATCGCCCGCTCTTCGGAGATGCGCGCCCCTTCATCCGCGCCGACTACAGCTTGAGGACCGACTTCATCGGCTCGATCTCTGCCGAACCCACTACGGTCGACGGCTACGACACACTCGATCTTAGGGTGGGCCTGCGCGGCAGCCGGTACTCCGTCGAACTCTTCGCCGAGAACATCCTCGGTGAAGAGTTCGCGACGACCGGTACACCCGGACCGGGGGCGACCTTTCCCCTCCCGATCGACCCTTCGCTCGGTCTCCCATCTGCGGTCACCGGACCGGTCGGCGTTCCCGGGCCACCCCGTCTTGTGGGCATCCGCGCGAAGATCACGTTCTAGATCCTCCATTTCGCTCGTCCGGAGGATGCGAAACGCAAAGCGATCGCTTTCTCAAACGCAGCTGGCCCGTGTTAGTCACCCATACGGCGGCGCGGAGGGAGCGATGTTCGAGACTTGTCCGTGTGGAAGTGGGCGCGGCTATCTCGCCTGCTGCGGGCGCATACACAGTGGTGCACCGGCTGACAGCGCCGCAGCATTGATGCGCGCCCGCTACGCAGCGTTCGCACGTGGCGATGTAGGGTTCCTGATGAAGAGCTGGGCGCCTGAGACGCGGCCTGCCATGCTCGATCTCGATCCGGCCCAGACCTGGACAAAGCTCGCGATCGAGGCGGAGGAGATCACTGGGCCAGACACCGCCACTGTCCGGTTCACGGCATCCTGGCGACGCGGTGCGCGTAAGGGGCGACTTTCCGAAACGAGCCGCTTTCGGCGCGACGGCGCCACATGGGTCTATGTGGACGGCGATCTGCATTGACAGAATGGCTGGAAACGGGCTGGACGTTGGCCGTTCGTTCGGCCGGTCTCTCGCGATCTGTAGGGCTGGAGCCGCGGGTTAAAGGCGCAGGCGGCCACAGCAACCCATCGCGCGTCGCCCGCAATCGAACAATCGCTCGACAGACGGCCCCTTTCACGCTCAGCTAAACCATGCGCTCGATCGTCCTGGCTCTTACTGCCGCGCTCACTCTCGTTCCTGCCGCCCGGTCGGAGACGCCGGTCGATCTGGAACTCATCCTCGCCGTCGATGTCTCACGGTCGATGACGCAGCGCGAATTGGAGATCCAGCGCCGCGGCTATGCCGAAGCGCTCGTTAGCGATGAGGTCGTCGAGGCGATCCAACGCGGTGGCCCTCATGGTCAGATCGCGCTCAGCTATGTCGAGTGGGCCGGGGCGTTCTCGCAGCGCGTGATCATCGACTGGACACTAGTGCGGACCGAGGCGGATGCGGTCGCGTTCGCCGAAACGCTGACGGCAGAGTTCAACGCGGCCCTCCGGCGGACATCGATTTCGGGCATCATCGACCACTCCATCCCGCGCTTCGAGGCAAATGGGTTCGCGGGCGAGCGCCAGGTGATCGACATCTCGGGCGACGGTCCGAACAATGCCGGCCGCCCGGTCCTCGCCGCGCGTTCCGCTGCCGCCGCGCGGGGCATCACAATCAACGGCCTGCCGCTCATGACACGCGAAGGCATGGGCGACCAATGGCATCTAGACGATCTGGACGTGTACTACCGAGAATGCGTGATCACCGGCCCAACATCTTTCGTCATCCCCGTACTCGAATGGGAGGACTTTCCCGCAGCCGTGCGCAAGAAGCTGGTCCTCGAGCTCGTTGACCGGCAACCGGCGATGGCTTCGGTGCGACGCGTCGATGGTTATGACTGCCTGATCGGCGAGAAGATCTGGAACCAGTACTTCGGCGATTGGAACTGACAAAGCGCGGCTTGGTCATGGTCGCAGGCGCCCGCGGTTCTGGCGTTCAGACGAGCGAACGCGGAACAACAGCCCATGCCAAGTCGGAGCAGAGGTGAGCGGTGCGACGGTTCCTGGTAGCGGGAGGAGCGGGCTTCATCGGCTCGCACTTGGTGGATCGCCTCCTTCGAGCAGGCCATACCGTGCGTGTTTTGGATGACCTCTCCACCGGAACGCGAGACAATCTTCCCGGTGGCCCGACCCGTGGCCTCACCAATGGCATAGCCTTTCTCCAAGGCGATATCCGCGATCGCTCGCAGCTCCGATCAGCGCTTGCCGATGTCGACGGTGTCTTCTGGCTCGCAGCGCGCGCATCGGTTGCCTACTGCAGCGCGTATCCGCAGGAGGCAACGGCGGTGAACGTCGCGCAGGTGCTGTCGCTTCTTGATCTCCTTCGAGCCTTAGGCCGGCTCGCCGATGTCCCCGTGATCTTCGCATCCTCCTCGGCGGTTTATGGCGACGCGGCACCGCCTGGCGTCGTCGAAAGCTACGCGCCAGATCCGGTCTCGAACTACGGCCGGCATAAGGCGGAGGCCGAAGCTCATTTGGCGCGGGCCGCGATGTCGGAAGGTGCCAGAACCCTCTCACTGCGCTTCTTCAACGTCTATGGTCCCAGGCAGTCGGAGACCTCGGCCTATAGTGGCGTTTTGGCCCTTCTGCGCGCACGGCTTCGGGATGGGCGGCCGTTCGAGATCCATGGCGATGGTCTGCAATCCCGGGATTTCGTCCACGTGTCAGACGTCGCAGGGGTCTGCCACCTCGCCATGGACGCGATGCTGACCGACCGGCGATCACCGCCCATCTCGGCGATCAATATTTGCACGGGCCGCTCCATCAGCCTGCTCGAAGCAGTGGCCCTCGCACAGTCACGGGGTCCCTTTCCGGTCGTCGAAGGAGCGGCAAGGCCTGACGATATCCGGCACTCTTCGGGCTCCAACCAGGCCTTGCGGGAATGGCTAGGTGCGCATGATCTCGTACCATTCGAGGATGGCTTTCTCCGCTATCTCGACTGATCGAAACGAGCGGTTTGGCTTTCCACTTCGCTCGATGGTCGGCACAGTGCCCGTGCTTGAAGGTTTCGGGACGAGGCGCGGATTGGCTGGCAGTCGGATACCATCGCTTCTCGGCGCAGCGGCGCTCATGCTGTTGGTGGCGTGCGACAGCCTGGAGGAGCGTGCCCTCAAGCATCAGTCCCGCGGCCTCGAACTGCTGGTGGCGGGCGAGAGCGCGAAAGCGCGCGTCGAGTTTCGCAACGCGCTCCGGCTCGACAAGACACTGGTGCCGTCTCATCTGGGCCTCGCCGCAATCTTCGAAGACAAGGGCCAAATCCAAGCTGCGGTTCAGCACTTTGGCAAAGCGGTCGACCACGACCCGGCGAATGTCGAAGCACGGTATCGGCTCGCCCGTCATCTGCTGACACTCCGCAACTTCGAGGCTGTGTTGAGCCACGGTGCGGCAATCGTAGAGCAGCGGCCCGGCGATGGGGCGGGCTACGCACTCCGCGCGATCGCCAAGCTGAACCTCGACGATTCGAAAGGCGCGGAAGAGGATGCGGGCCGGGCGCTGGAACGCGCTCCCGATCAAGCTTTGGCGTTGCTGGTGCGGGCGCAGATCTTCGCCACCACGGATCGCAAGGAAGCCGCCGCCCAGATCCTCATCGAGGCACTACCCGACGATCGGGAAACCGTCCTGTTCCATCACCGCCGGGTCCATCTGCTACAGCAACTCGGCCGGTTCACGGCGCTCGTCGGCATCACAGAGGCGCTGACCGAACGGTTCCCCCAAGATGTCTATCTTTGGCAGCAGCATGTGAACCACCTCGTGCTCACGGGGCAGACCAAGATAGCCGAGGGCGTCCTACGGCAAATGCTGGCCGGAGGGATCGGCGGCGAGGGCACCCGCCAAGCGCATCTACGCTTCGTCACGGGCCTCCGCGGCGAGGCGGCGGCACGGGCTGAGTTGGTGGCTGAGGCTGAGCGTAGTCCGGATCGCTGGGATCTTCGCCTGCAGCTCGCGGCGTTCGACCATCGAACTGGGCGCGTCGCGGAAGCAGAGGCGTTGTTCGAAACCGTTTTGGCCGAAGCGCCATCCGAAGCGCTACGTAACGAGGCGCGTTCTTGGCTGGGGCGGATCGCCCTCGACCGTTCCGCATTCCTCGCGGCGATGGCCAAGGCGGATGCCGTGCTCTCGACCGATCCCGACAATGTTCGAGCGCTCGCGATCAGGGCAGCGGTTCTGGCCGCCGCCGGCGAGATCGACCAGGCCTTGAGCACATCGAGGCGCGCTTTAAACGAAACCGCAGATGACGCAGACCTCATGCTGTTGAACGCGCGGATCCTGGAAAGCGCGGGTCACCTTGTGCTGGCCACGGACCAGGTAAAGCGGGCCTTGGATCTCAGCAACGGTCACCCGGAAGCGGTGTTGCGATATGCGCGGCTTCTGGTGCGGCAGGGCGAGGGCGCGCAGGCCACTCTGGCGTTGAGCGACGGGGTGGCGCAGCGCCCGGCAGAGCCAAGGCTCCTGCTCGCACTCGGCTTTCGTCATCTCGCGGACAGTAACGACGCCATGGTAGCGGAGGTGGCGACACAGCTTGGCGGAATCGACGCGGCCTATGGCCAAGCGTTCGGCGCGGTCTCAGCGCTCGGCCAGGGCGCGCCTGAGGCGGCGAAAGCGCTTCTCGAAGATCTGGTCCACCACGCCCATGGCGGTCCATTGGCGACCGTTCTGTTGTTTGCGGCTCACATGGACGAAGGCGCGACCGACGCAGCCGAAGAAACCGTTCGACGCGTCGGGTCCGGCGGGGCCGAAAGCGACCTGAGATCGCTTCTTGCGTTGATGTTGCCCGCGGAGAACGGGTCCGCCGCGACGGGCGCGCCTGCGGATGAGCTGTCATCCAGCGATGTGACGCAAACGACCCTCGTTGCGTTCGGGCAATCGCGGCTGCTCTCTGCTATCGGCGAAGAGGCTGCTGCACTCACCACAACCGATCTCGCGGTCCGGGGTGTCGACGCGAACGTGGCGCTGTGGCTCGCTGGTATCGCTGCGGCATCGACATCGGAGCGAACCACGAACCGAGATGACCTGCATCCGCAAGACGTTGTTGCGGCTCTGACGGATGATCTACCCGCTGGGCCCGGTAAGCACGCGTTTTGGGCGGATCTCGCGCGCCTGGCCCCGGGTGTGTCGGTAGGCGCGTTTCTAGATCGGCATCGCTGGCTGCTTTCGGCAGCTCTCAGCGGACAAAATGCACCGTTCGCGCTCGCGCCAAGCGGCGAGCAGCTTATGGCAAGCCCATGGGCGCGTTACCGAGTGGGCAAGACACTGCTGGAGATCGGCTTGGCGGAGCGTGGCCGCGCACATCTCAAATCAGCGCTAAGTCTCTCGGAAGGCAGCGACTTCCGACCAAGGGAAGACATCGAGCTGCTGCTGCAATCGGCGTTGTAGGCAGAATACAGCGACCTCCGTCCTTGCGTGCTTCTGTCTCGCTCGGGCTTGATCCGAGCATCCACGGTCGTTGGCGTTGGGTTATCGGGGCGAGCCCGCTGGTGACGCTTCCTAAATGGCCGTTCGAGACCGAGAGCTGGTTCAACCTGACGGGCTCCCTGAGAACTGGGACCGTGATTTACCAACAACCCGACCTCAGGCGTCGTCTGTCGGTTTGGTCGGTGTCTCGTCGCTCGAAACGTCGTCCGCCACTGCCGCAGCGCTCTTCCGGTTTGCTGCTCGATAAAGCGCTGCCGCTCCGGCAATTCCGGAGGCCAGCAACAGCGCAGCGGGTGGCAGAGGAACTGGGTTCACCTCGCCGCCGTCGCCCGGTCCACCACCGCCCGGAGTCGTCGTGACAGTCGGCATCGTCGTCGGAAAGGGTGTCGAGGGAAAAGGTGACGTGGTCACCGGCCCCGTCGTCGTAGGTAGAAAGGTCGTCGTCGGCGCGGTCGTAAAGGTGGTCGTTGGTAAGGTTGTCGTGGTGCTGTCCTGAGCATTGGCTTGATTGATCAACCCGCCAACCCCCAGCATCTCAGCCGCCGGGAGCAGAGCGGCACCGGCAACGGCCTTCTTGAGAAAGGCACGACGCCGTTTCGCATGCCGTGAGCGCTTATTGTCCGCCTCGCCTGAACTCATGATCTTGCCCCCAGCTGCGGCCTGATGAACCGCGCACCCCACCAAACTGCGACGCAGGGTCGCGAAATTGCCCTGCTGACGCAACGGCGAAATGACCCGTTGCTAGGATTGTTTGCAGTTTGTGTCGTTCGCTACCAATCAATCATCGGCATCGGATACGCTCAATCGCCCCGACCGCAGCATCCGCCGAATGCGCCGTCACACGGTAGGCTTCGCGACTTTCAGCCCATTCAACCAGGGTCAGGGCGTCATCGACCGACCGAGGCTTTGGCAGACGCCTGGATGTATTGAGCACCTCGAACAGCACTTCTGCAGGCGTGACCGGGTGGATGCTCGCCTCGCCTTGGTGGCTCGCATCCAGATCGAGCAGGATGAGATCCAACACATCGAAGGGGTCATCGGGCCCCGTCGCGAACGGCGCTGTGCGCACCAATCGCTCTCCGAAACCGTGATGGAGGGGCGCATCGGCTAGGTCGGTCACCAATGCCTCCAACTCGGCCTCAAGCTCGGTGAAGAAGAGTTGCGGACGGCGGATCAACCGGATGGCGCCACCATCCTTGCCAATCCTAAACCCAAGAGCGCTGCGGAACGCCGTGAGGAGAGCGATGGTCCGCTCATCGAAGACCGGCGGCAGGCCGGCGCCATCGGTCCGCGCCACAACCTTCGCGGCCACTTCCGCAGCGCCACCGCCAAGGACAAGCGCGGGTCGGCCCTCAGCGATGCCGCAAATCCCGCCATCGATATGGAGGAGCGAAGCGAGATCGTCATCCTCGATCTCAGCGAGCGCGGTTATGACCGCCGCCAAGCTGTGCTGCGCCGTGGCGATCCGGATCGGAGGGAAGCAATCGTCCACAACCGCGTAACGAAACCCTCCGATGACCAGCAGCCGGATGCATCGCGCTTGGCCAGACCCATCGGGTTCGATCGCATAAGCCGAGAACGCAGGATGCACGGCATGGAAAGCATCTTGGTCGTAGTACTCGACCACGACATTGCCTGCCGTCAGCGCGTAAGTATGGCGTGCGCGCAAGACCTCTGGATCCAGGACTGGCGTGAGCTTGGGCCGGACTGCGGTAATCGCCGCCCGCGCTTCGACATCGCTGGGGTTTGGCGTTTCGATGAAGCTCTGCAAGACGCCCCAAGTCTGCCAGTGACAGAGCTGGACATAGACGGCCCGGTGGAGTGCCGCCTGCTCAAGATCGGGCGCAAAGGCCGCGACCTGGGCAATGATCTCGTCGAGGTCCGGTTCATCGCAAAGCGCGCACCAAATCGCCGTCGCCATCGCGTTCAGGCGATAAAACCGTCGAAACCGGCCGCAGAAAAGCACGCCGCAGTCGTCCAGAACGACGAGTTCGGCATCGTCGGCTGGCGCGATGTCGCTGTTTTCGAGGAGCGTTCGACAAACCTCCTCGGTGTAGACGAAGGGAAAGAAGCGCGTGAAGCTCGCGACACTGCGCGCCGCGATATCGACGCCTGCGAAGGCTTGGTAATCGTAGAGGCTTCGTTCCGTGCCGAGGCCGTACATACCCAGGGCCTCCGCATCGCCGGGACGTGGCTGCATGAGCTGCGCCATCCTGAGGATCGTCCGCTCCGTCGGTCGGGCGGGGCTTGCATCATCCCAGGGCCTACGGCTCTCCACGCGCTGGTAATAGTGATAGATCAACGTCTTGCGCGGCGAGAAGAGATCGAAGCCATGGGTGTAGAGCCGCACGGCAAGGTTCGGCTCCTCGCCGAGGAAGTAGATCGCCGGGTCCGAGGGCACATCCTCGATCATGCGAGACGAGCCGAAGACGAAGCCGCCAGCGAGGCTCGCCGTCGGGCTCGGCGCGTCGAGCGTTACCTCGCTCGGGACATAGTCGACGGTGAACTGAGCGATGCCATGGGCATGCACTCCCTTCACGGTCTGCACTGGAACCTGCTGGCCCTCGGTGTCGAGCAACTGATCCGGCGGGAGGTAGCCTGCCGGGTAGATCGTGAGGACGGGCCAGCGCGATGGGCAGTCCGCAAGCTCATGCAGCATCTGCACGTCCCAATCGGGCACGAACCGCATGTGACTATCGATCTGGAGCGTGTATTCCTCACCCTGCCAAAGGCTTTGCGCCTGCGCGCGGGCCCAGCCAAGGCCCTGTGCCTCACGATAATCGAAGTCGATGCGGCGGAGGTTCTCGTGGCCGGGATCGACGTCGAAGCAATCCTGGTCGTGCTCTGCGTCGAATTGCCAACAAACGCCGACGAAGACGCGATCGGGGAACCCAGCCTTATCGAACAGGTCACGGATCGTGTGCTGGCATTCCCGGTCGCGGTAGCTCGGGATTTGGACGAAGATGCGCGCTGTCTCGATCTCCGCCTCAGTCGGCCGGGAGTCGCGCATCATGCGGTGTCGGCGTTGAGGAGACCGAATTGCTCCCGGGAAGCCGGCTCCTGGTAGGGCAGAAGCCACGGCGTCGTGGCGATCATCGGCCGGGCGACGAAACGATTGTCGAGTTTGGCGATTGTCGCCTCCAGCGGGCCACGATCGTCTTCCGAGGCGTAGCTGACGCAGGCCGGATCATGGGGCCAAAGCTGGTTGACGTGATCGCCAAGGCGAGCGGGATCGGCAGGTAGATCCTTGAGGAGCTGTTCGATCGCCGGGGCCGAGTAGAGGTTGGCAAAGGCACCGACACCCTGATCGATCGGCGCGATGACCGAGCTGCCAGCGTCTTCCGTCAATGTCGACAGTGGTGCCATGAGGCCGAGGTGGAGCACTGTCCAATCAACGTCGCTGAGCGCTGTCATGATCGCGCCCAACCGCTCCGCCGCGTCCGCGATCAACAGGCAGTTCGCTTCCAGCACAATGAGGGCGGAGGCGCCTTCCGCCGACGCCTCTGCGAATGCTGTGCGATGGTCATGGGTGCGCCGCGTGTGGGGGCAGAAGATATCGAGATCGGGCCGAACCTCCGACGCCGATACGCCCTCCCCAAGATGCTTGAGTTGCCGTTGCACCTCGCCTGCCGGCAGATGATCCGAACTCGTCCGCACCACGCGCACCATATCGATCAACGCCAAGTCTCCATCCCGCCAGCGGGTCGCAGAGTGGTTGAATTCGCCTGTCCATACAATCGCTCACGCGGGCTGCGCAGAGACTGGACGCATGGCCCCTGCAGTCGCTGCTCGCTGTGCTCCCATCCTTGGGCCGGCAAGCTTCGGGCGCGCAGGCGAGTTTTGGAACACGCCTCAGAAATTGACCGCCGCATAGGCGCCAACGGTCAGCGGCTCCCCGACGCGTACGCGCGTGGCACCCCGGAAGGTGCGGGCTAGTACGTAATCCTGATCGAGGAGGTTGCGGGCGTACACGAAAGCCCCCCAATGCTCCGCCTGATAGCCGGCGCGGACATTCAGCAGAAAGCGGCCATCGACCCTTCCTTCTTCGGTGTTTTCCGCGTCGCCGAAAGCAGGCCCCGTGTAGCTCGCATCGGTGTGCAGCTCGAAGCCGTTGTCGAAGAAGTAGCTCGCGCCGAGCGCCGCGCTGATGAGCGGCGCCTGTGCGAACTGGTTGCCGGAGAAGTCCTGCCCTGCGTCCACAAGCTCAAGGAACCTCGTCTTGGTCACGCCGACCGAGCCGAAGACACTGAGATTGTCGAGCGGCTGGGTCTGCAGGCTCAGCTCACCGCCGAACAATCGAGAGCTGCCAGCATTGATGGTGTTCACGTCGAGGGACGAGCCGCTGTCGCCATCGACCGTCACCTGTTGATCCCGCCAACTGAGGAAGAAAGCGTTGGCATTGGCGGTGAGACGACCGTCGAGCCAGGTCGAACGGAGCGCCAGCTCATAGTTCCAGGTGAACTCGGGCTCGAACTCGTTCACTTCGCGGGTGAAGGCATTGATCTGCGCGCCCCCGGCCCGGTAGCCGCGCTGAACCACGAAGCTCGTGCTCAGATTATCGGTCCAATCGTAGACGACGCCGGCCTTCGGCAAGAACGCGCTGAAACGCGCCTCAAGGTCCAGCGGATCTTGGTTGGGTGGCGCGAAGAGCTCGGGCGGCAGGTTGATGTTGATCTGCGTCTCGTCCTCGGAAGTCGTCTCCTGCCGCTCCCGGTCGAAGCGCGCGCCGGCGATCAGCCCAAGCTCTGGCAGAATGCGATACTCGACTTCGCCGAAGAACGCGTAGTTCGTCGTGGTGGTCGCACCGCGTGTTCTGGCCTCGACTTCGAGATCGAGGATCGGTGGGAAGATCAGCTCTGTCCCGGGTGGGATGATGTCGCTGAAGAAGTCATCGGTGAGGCGTGACAGCGAGTCGTTCTCAGCCTCGATCCGTGTGAAGTAACCACCGACGACCCCGCGCCAGCGATCGGACTCGTATTTGACGCGAAGCTCCTGTGCGAAGCTTTTGGCCCTATCTTCGAGGTCGAAGAAACCCTCGTCCCGAGCCGAAAGATCCGCATCCTCAACGCGAACATAGACATTGCGGTAGTACGTGCTTTCGGACTCGATCCGGATCGCGTCGGAGTAGTCGTAGCCGAGGCGCAGGCCCACGGTGACGTGGTCCGAACCCTCCTCGCCCCGCACATCGGAGAGGTTGAAGCGATCCTCCGGCCGCAGCTCCTGCTCGATGAAATCCTCACCGCCGAAGTTCTCAGCGTAGCTTACGAGCGCCACGGCTGAGAGATCGTCCGTCGGATCCAGGCGCAGCTTCGCCCGCAGCGTCGTCTGCCGGCGCGCATCGAAGTTCTCGGTGCCGATGGTCGGGTTGAAGACGAACCCATCGGTGCGCACGCGTTCGGCTGAGAGGCGGAGGGCGGCTCGTTCCTCGATCAGCGGCAGGTTGACGGCGATCGCACCGCCCAGGGTGTCGCGGCTACCGATCTCGCCCCGCGCTTTCAGCTCCTTGTCGTAGGTCGGATCGGCCGAGCGGATCACGACGGCACCCGCAAGGGCGTTGCGGCCCTGCTGCGTCGATTGCGGCCCGCGCAAGATCTCGACCTGCTCAAGATCCCAGGTGCTGTAGGGACCGAAGATCACGGACAGAACGGATGGCAGTGACGCACCATCGATATTCGTGGTGATGGCGAGCCCGCTTCCCGCCGAGGTTGGCCCACGTTGCCCGATACCGCGGATCGAGAAGCCCTTTTCAGCCGCCGTGCTGGTGACGTTCGGTGTCCGCTCAATGATGTCATAGAGGTCGAAGTCGTCCCGTCGGTCGAGTTCGTCGCCTGGAATGATGACGACGCTGGTCGGGCTGTCCTGAAGGCTGCGCTCCTGCAACTCTCCCTGGACGATCAGCTCCTGCATGATGATCGGCCGGTCGTCGCCGATATCCTGGGAAAGCGAGACGCCAGGAACCACCAGTGCCGTGGCGAGTATCGCCAGCAGCGTTCGACCTTGCTTCCCCACCATGGCCGTCCCTCTTCAAAAAACCTGTGAAAGGGCTTGCCTGGCGATTTGCTGGGATCCTCGTCCCATTGGTCGCGAGAAGCGTACTCTGGCGTCAAGTGTTCGATAACGAAGGAGAGCTGCAACGATGCGGATGCGCCACCGGCCGGCCGAGCGGACCGCGCGCTCGTTCAACGCCCCGCAACCGCGGTCTCTTACCCGCCGTCCTGCTCGGACAGTTCGCGGTAGAGGGTGTAGGTCGTGAAGTACTTCAGGATGTTACGCACATAGACCACCGGCTCTCGACCGACGAGCCGCGCCGTCGCAACCTCGACATTGTCGAACCAAACGGTCGGATCCAGCCCCATCTTCTCCGCCCGCGCCCGTGCCTTGCGGATGTTGCCGGGGCCCGCGTTGTAGGCGGCAAGGCTCAGAAAGACCTGATCCTCGGGCGAGATCGCGGGGTCATCGAAGTAGCGGCTCCGCAGGAAGCGCAGATACTTCACACCCGCCTCGACGTTGCGGTCGGCGTCGGTGATGTCGGGGATGTCGACATTCGGGTCCTTCGCCGTGCTCGGCAGGAGTTGCATGATGCCGATCGCACCCGCCTTGCTCCGCTTGCTCTGATCCAGGCCGGATTCCTGAAAGCCTTGGGCCGCGATCATGAACGGCTCGAAGCCGTAGGTCGGCGCGTGGTCGCGGATCATCCCCATGACAGCGCGCAGCTTCTTGCGCGGCTCCGGCTCGAGCAGATTCTCGATCCGCTCAGGCGAGCCATAGTACCGATTGTACAGGATGTTGCCGAGCTCGGTGCCCTTCTTCGCCCGCTTGACGAAGCCGTTGAGCGCCTGCCGCAGCTTCGGCGTGCCCTTGCGCACGGCCCAGGCGATCTCACCATCGTCGCTCAGCGTAACGTCCTCATGCACGACCAAACCCTCGTAGATTTGGGACCAGAGCGTCGCTTTGTGCAGATCGACAGCGATTGCCGGGATCACCCCTGCGGACACCATCTCGAGCAGGTCGTTGTCCTGCAGACGCTCATCCATCGCAGTCGTCGGGATCTCGGCCTTCCCTACAGACTGCCGCTTTGCGTTGATCGCCTTCAAGTGCTCCGCATAGCTGCTCGATGGCCTGAGGTGGAGGCCGACCTCGGCGAGATCGTCCAGCGACGCGATGTCCTTGAGCGCCTCCCCTGTCACCACGACCTCATGCACCCCGGTGAGGAGCGGGTCGGTGAAATCCACCCGCTGAAGGCGCTCCGGCGTTATCGTGAGATTGGCCACCGCCAGCTCGACAACGCCATCCTGCAACGTCTGCAACAGCCGGTCGCGCGTTTGGGGAACGACGATGATGGTGAGGGCTGCGGCTTCCTTGCCGAGCGTCTTGCGGAGATGCTTCTGTAGCTCGCGCATCTCATCGACGACGAGACCGCGTTGCTCGGCACCCTCGAAAGTGAAGAACAACGGGTTGTGGACGGTGCCGACACGCAGCACCCCACGCTCGACGATGGCATCGAGATCGCCTTCGAAACGGTCGACCGCGTAGTCGAGGAGGGCCTCGCTATCGTCATCTGCAGTTTTGGGCGTAGTGTCGGGCGCGGCGTCGACCTCTGCGGTCGAGCCATCGACCGTCTCCGCGGCCGTCCTGGGTTCGTGCCAGAGTGCGAGGCCCACGCAAACCAAACAGGCAAACGGCATGCTCAATGTCGAATGGCCCAACATGCCGGCACCCAAACTCTTCAGATCAACACGCAGTCGGTATTATCCGCCAGCAGCACCTGCCGAGTAGCCACGCCGATAGGCCGCGTCCTTGTCGCGCTCAACCTTGTCGACGATCAGACCGCCAGCAAGGCCTGCACCCGCGCCGATGGCAGCGCCAAGACCTGCGCTCCCTGCGATGGCACCGATCAGCGCGCCGCCGGCTGCCCCCGCGGCCGAGCCTGTCAGCGCCCGCTGTTCCCGTTGCGAAAGATCTCCGCAGGCGGCGAGGAACGCCAGCATGCCAAGCACCAGAACCGTCTTCTTCATGATTGTCTCTCCCGAACCGCGCAGCGCGCTTACTTGCTGCAGGGAAAATCGCTTGCCGCCCAGCGCATCAAACCTTCGATCGCGGGCAGGCCCATGACATCCTTGTCTGCCTGCGCCCAGGCGATGAACTGCACGACCGCTTCGTCGCGCGTGGGGGGCGGCGAGGGCAAGCAGTAGAAGCCGCCGGTCTCGGAGGGCGTCAGCGCCGCCTGGTGCAACTGGTGCACGCCGACGAAGTAGCCGTGGCACATGTGGATCGCCGAGGCGAAGTTCGGCTCTTGCAGCTTGGTATTGCAGAGATCGACGAGATCCGATGTGTCGACGATCAGATAATCGCCCTCATCGGTCGTCCCGGCATCGCCCATTGCGTGCGGCGCGGCAAAGAGCGCGGCCAACGCAACGGCAATCACGGGAAGGTTGCGGCGAATGTTTCTCATGATCCCTCCTGATCGGGCAGCGCGGAAATCGGCCTAGTGACGCCTACGCGGAGCGCGGCCAAAGAGCAGTCAGCGTATAGCAAAACACGATTGTTGCGCGCCAGTCCACGGCGTTCGACGACCCCGCGCCTTTCAGCAGGCCCGAACGCCGCCGCGCGTGCGGCTTCGCAGCCGAATTGGGTTTCCGTCGACCGCGCGCATCGGCACCCTTTCGCGCAACACGGAGCCAACGCGAGCAAGCTCACTCCTCACGGGCGGCAAGGTGCCGGGCCAAACCGAATGGATGGGCTATGCAGTCGGAGCGAGAAGGCGCGTCTCGCCTGGGTTGGATTCAGCCGGTCGGTCGCGCCAAGGCGAAGAACGGGGGTTTCTTAAGGGTCGCGGGTGCTCCGATACCCATCGGACCAACGCTTCTGAAGGCGGTCGCGCCCCGGTATCGTCCCAACAGCCTCCGTCACCGAGAACAACAGCGCATCATCGCTGCCGGCGGGGCGGCCTTACCGCGTGCGCTGGCGCGACACGACATCCAGGACCGGCTCGAGATTGCGCATCTCATTGCACAATGCGCCCACGAGTCCGACGGTTTCACGACCACCGTCGAGTACGCCTCCGGCCGCGCCTATGAAGGTCGCCTCGACCTTGGCAACACCGAACCGGGCGATGGGCCGCGCTTCCGTGGTCGAGGGCTCATTCAGCTCACCGGCCGGGCGAACTACCGCCGTTTCGGCAGCTTGGCAGGCATCAACCTCGAGGCTGAGCCCGAGCACGCGGCGGATCCAGCCGTCTCCGTCATCCTCGCCTGTCTCTACTGGCGGGATCGGAGCATCGGCGCATTGGCGCGCCGCGACGACCTGCGGGGCGTTACCCGCCGCATCAATGGTGGGCTCAACGGTCTCGCCGACCGTCGCCGCTATCTTCAAAAGGCGAAGATGGCGCTCGGCCTCCCCCCGGAAGCGAGCGCAGCGGATACTCGCCACTTGCAAGCCGCGCTTGGCCAGATCGGTCTGCCTGTCGCCATCGACGGCATCCTCGGACCCGAGACGCGAGCGGCGCTCATCACGCTCCAAGCGGAGATGGATCTGCCGATCACCGGCCGACCGGACGACGCGACCCTTGCGGTACTGGCCAGCAGCGTCGAAGATGGGAGCATCGTGGAGGGCCGCCGCTGATCGCCGAGAGAGCGTAGCGGCCGACCGCACCGATGCACCATGCGACCCTACCGGAGGCACCCATGACCGCCCTGCCCGAGGTGAGCCCACCCAGTTTCCCGCCGCCCTACGCCACCACCGGCGGCCGCTTCCGCCCAGGGCAGATCGTACGTGTCCGCCAAGGCGCGGCGCCTGGGCATATCCGCACGCCATGGTATCTGCGTGGCCGGACCGGGCGGATCGAGCGGCTCTGCGGCGATTTCGCGAACCCCGAAGAACTCGCCTATCATCGAGATGGTCTGCCGGCCCAACCGCTCTACCGCGTCCGCTTCACCATGGCCGAGCTTTGGGGCGATGATGCGGAACGACCGGCCGACACCGTCGATGTCGAGATCTATGAGCATTGGCTCGAGGAGGCATCCGATGCCGCATGACCATCATGATCACGGGGCGGGCATGAGCCCTTCCGGCCATCCCTATCGCGCCGACAACGACGCCCCCCTCAGCCATTGGCAGTGCATGGAGATCGCGCTCCGTGAGCTGATCGTCGAGAAAGGGCTCGCGACCGAGGCCGAGATCGCGGCGCAGATCGAGCGGATGGATGCGCGAACGCCCGCTCTCGGCGCGCAAGTCGTCGCCCGGGCCTGGACGGATCCCGACTTCAAGGCACGCCTCCTCGCCGATGGCTCCTCCGCGTGCCGCGAACTCGGCGTCGCGGTCGAAGCGATGAAACTCGTCGTCGTCGAGAACACCGAGGACGTGCACAACGTGGTCGTCTGCACGCTCTGCTCCTGCTACCCGCGCAATCTCCTCGGCCTGCCGCCCGACTGGTACAAGAGCCGGGCCTATCGGAGCCGGGCCGTGAGCGAGCCGCGCGCCGTATTGGCGGAGTTCGGGGTGGCGCTGGCCGATGGCGTCGCGCTACGCGTGCACGATTCCACCGCCGATATGCGCTACCTCGTGCTGCCACGCCGCCCCGCCGGCACGTCGGACTGGCCGGAAGAGCGTCTGGCGGCACTGGTCGGACGCGATGCGATGATCGGCACCGGCCTCGCCACGGCACCCGAAAGCGTCGCCGAGCCCGCGGAGTGACCGTGACCGGCGGGGCGCTTGCCCGCGCCGCCGAGGGCCTTACGCCCGAGACGCGCGGCGCGCTCGGCATGGCCGTCGCGACCTTCTTCTTCATCTCGATGGACAGCTTCGCCAAAGGCCTTGGTGAGCATCTGCCCCCGATGATGGTGGTCTGGGCGCGCTATCTTTCGCAGACGGTGATCCTCTGCGTGGTCTTCGCGCCAAGCCTGCCGCGGCTCATGCGGACAGCCGCGCCGGGGTTGCAGGTCCTTCGCGGTGCGCTCTTGTTCACCGTAACGTCACTGTTCTTCACGGCGCTGAGCTTTCTGCCGCTGGCCGAGGCCATCGCCCTCGTCCAAGTCGCCCCTCTGATGATCACGGCACTGGCCGCCTTTCTCCTGGCTGAAAAGGTTGGGATCAGACGGTGGACGGCGGTCGCCGTGGGGCTCCTTGGCGCGATGCTGATCATCCGACCGGGCGTCGGCGTCTTTCAGCCGGCGGCCCTCCTCGCCCTCGGGGCCGCGTTCTGCTTCGCGTCGTTTCAGGTGCTGACGCGGTATCTCGGCACGGCGGACGCGATCTGGACGACGATGCTCTACACCTCAGTGACAGGCCTCGCACTGGCGAGCGCCGCACTGCCCTGGACCTGGATCACGCCGCCTGCGGCAGCGCTGCCCGGAATGGTGATGGTGGGGACGGTCGGACTGATCGGGCACACCTGCTTCGTCTGGGCTGCAGCCCAAGTGCCGGCCTCGGTCCTGGCGCCCTTCAACTACTTGTCGCTCATCTGGGCGACACTCTTCGGCTTCGTGATCTTCGGAGAGGTGCCGCAGACGATGACGATGATCGGGGCGGGCATCATCGTCGCCGCCGGCCTCTATGTCTGGCATCGCGAGCGGCGAGCCGTGCGGCCACCATCCGGCGCAGGCTGAAAACTCGGACGGAGCTACGTGTAAGGATCGCTCATCGCCAGCGGTTCTCTGCTCTCCGATCGCTGAAGACGATGACGGGCTTCGACGAACGCCGCTGGCGCCAATGAGCAAAGATGCAGGGGGCTGCTAGCGAAGCGCGACGGTGCTCCGCGCCCTCCCACGACAGGTTACCGCTCTCTCCTTTAACGAAGAGCGAACGCCGCACGTCGTTCTCACGCAACAGCCCTGGGATGCTTGGCAGCGTCGTTAGCGCTTCGTTCGGACGACTCAGGCAAACCTGTCGTGGGAGGGGGCGCTCGGGAGCCTGTTGGACAGATGCCGAAATCCATCCAAAGGACCCGTGTTAGGGCCGACACCGGCTTTGCGAAGGGCCATTGGATTTCACTGCTCGGTCGGCGGCCCACAGGATCATGCAGCACTCCCTGACACAGAAACGCCTCAGATCAGGAGCCTTCGCGCGCCGCCCTCATCGCCTCTATCCCTGCTGATGAGCGCCATCCGTTCCGTGTCAGTCGGCCGTGGGGGTCATGCCAAGGGCTGAGAGATAGAGGTCGAGCAGCGCTTCTTCTTCCTGGCGTTCTTCCGCGTCCTTCTTCCGAAGCGTAATCACCTTGCGCAGGATCTTCGTGTCGAAGCCCATGCCCTTGGCCTCGGCATAGACTTCGCGCACTTGCTCCGCGACTTCCTTCTTCTCTTCCTCGAGCCGTTCAATCCGCTCGACGAAGGCCTTGAGCTGCCCCGCGGCGACCCCGCCGCTTGCGACGCCCTCAGCATCCATTGCGCTCTCCATCGCTACTTCAGGCGCGGGGCTCTACGCGCTCACGCGCGGACTGACCAGCCCCCTCGGAGCTCTCCACGCATCAGTGGCCGCCGCCGCGCGCCTCGAAGGCTGCGCGCTGCTCGGGCGTCGCCTCGCGCTGGTGCTTATCGCGCCACTCGTCATAGGGCATGCCGTAGACCACCTCACGCGCGGCGGCTTTGTCGAGGGCGCCGCCCCGGGCCTTGGTCTCTTCTTCATACCAGCGCGACAGGCAATTCCGGCAGAAGCCCGCGAGGTTCATCATATCGATATTCTGCACGTCCGGATTGGCCCGCAGATGATCGCGGAGACGCCGGAACACGGCCGCTTCGATCTCCGTCCGTTGGGCGTCGTCGCTCACGTCGCTGCTCATCGGTGTCACCCTTTCTGTCGTCGGTTGCGTCGCACCGGCCAACCGCCGGCGGCCAAGACCAGATCCATGAGCGTAAGCGCAAGGAGGAAGACGCCGAAAACTGCTCGACCGGTCACGAGGATGGCCCCCGCAGCCGGTTCGACAGCGACTCGAATTCGCGCCGGAGTTGCTCGTTCTCGAAGAGCGTGTCGAGACCTGGGCTCTCGAGCGCTTCGAGCGCCTCGAATTCGAGCTGGGCCGCGCGCATGATCTCCAAGAGCTGGAAACTCGCATCGACCGTGCGCAGCGTGTTGTCGGCGACGGCGAGATCGCGGCGGGTTCGGCCGAGGGCCGCGGCCACCTCGTCGCGCTGACGTTCGAGATAGTCGCGGTAGAAGGCCGCGGCACGCAGCGTCAGTTTCTGGCTCTCCCGGTTCGCTTCCAGCACGCGGCGCTGCTCGGGGCTCGGGCGGCCCGCCAGCAAGCGGTCGGTTTCAAGCCGGGTCTCCTCCACTTCCTCCTCGATGGCGTCGAGCTTCGGCAGATAGTCGCCCTCCACTTTGGCGATGAAAGTCTCTTGCGCATGGACGAGGAGCGCGATCAGCGTGGTGTGAAGCGTGTAGTAGCGTCGCGCCGAGACGATCTCTTCGCCGCTCTCCGCCACCACTTTGCGAAGCTCCGCCGCGATGTCGCGCACCGCATCATAGGCCGCGGCGATGGCCAGTATGTCGCCGCCCGTAACACCGCCCAGCAAAAGATCGGCCTGTTCCGCGTCGATCGTCGCGCCGATGGCGGCCATCGCGTCGATGAAGCGCTGGCGGCTCGCGGCGATCAGCGCCTCGTCCTCAGCAACCGCCGCCTCGAGATCGGCGATGGCCTGATCGACGGATGCGCGGTCCCGACGCCCCTGCGCCTTCTCCCAGAAGCTCGTCTCCGAAGGGGCGAAGAGGCGTTCTTCGCGGAGGGTGGCGATCTCCTCCCGCGCCGCCTCGATCCGGGCGCGCGCCGCGGCGATCTCGCCCTGCAGCGCCGTGATCGGCGTGTCGGAGACGACATCGAACGCATCGGCGAGAAGACGCTGGGCGCGCGCCTCGGGAGAGTCATTCGTCAACGTGTCGACGATCGTCTTCTCACCCCGGCGGGCGGCGGCACGGGCCTCGGCCGCTTCGTCCAGCATCTCGCGGATCTCGCCAAAGCGCTCGAGCGGCGCACCGGCCTCCTGCGCCGCGGCCGGGGTCGCTAAAAGCAGGGCGCCTATCATCAGGGCCGGCACGGGTCTCATCATCGGGCGCTCCTCGCTGCTACCGGAGAGGTCGGCGATATGCTGCCGCTTTCAAGGGCCAAGCACCAGGCATCGGGCGGTCACGTTCAGCCGATCTCGGCCGCGGGCATGCCGGCAAGCGCGCGCAGAAGGCAGCCGGCCAGGCGACGTCCCCAGGCAGCTTGGTCCTCCGGCGTCTCGATCAGATCGTTCCGCACTTCGATCAGCACATGGGGCCGGCCAGGCTGCGTGCCGTGGCGGTACATGCAGTCTCCGACCAAGGCGCCCGTATAGGGTTCGTTGTCGCCGACCACGAGCGGCGTGCCGTCCTCCAACCGTTCGAGATCGAGCGCTTCGAAGAGCGGCTCGACAAGCCGCGCGTCTCGATCCCACAGGAGGCCGACATGCCAGGGCCGCGCGGGGCGGCCACGGAACTGCGGCGTGAAGGAGTGCACGGACACGATGCGCGGCTGATGCCCCGCCCGTTCGATCCGGTCGAGCTCCGCTGCGATGGCCGCGTGATAGGGGCGATAGTAGAGATCCAACCGGCGCTCGGTCTCGACGGCATCAACACCGCGGTTCCCCGGGATCAGCGTGCCGTCGTAGAGCTTCATCACAAGCGTCGGATCGTCCTCACCCCGGTTCGGGTCGATCACCAGGCGGGAGAAGCGACTGAGAACGGCCGGTGCACCCAGCGCCTCGGCGAGTGCCAGGGTCACGCCCCGCGCGCCGACATCCCAGGCGATGTGGCGCGCCATATCCTCCTCGGCGATGCCGAGGGCGATGCCAGGCGGCTGAATGTTCGTCGCGTGATCGCAGAGGATCAGGAGGTTCTGCTGCCCGTCCGGTCGCGCCGCGACCCTCTCCACAGGTGTGTAGGGTCCGGCCTCGAACACGGCACCTCCGGCTGTCCTCTCTGACGGGCTATGGCGCATCTCATCCTCCCGCTCGAAGTCCTGCTCGCAGCCTCGGCGCCCGGCGCCATTGTCCTCATAGCGCAACGACGATGCGACAGACAGCGCCCCACATCGTAGCAGGTCGGCACCGAGGGGCCGGAAAGGGCCGTCACCGCCTTGAAAGCGAGCCCGCCCGCCGCGCAAGGTGGCGCGGCCGAGAACAGGAGACCAATCATGCGCCGCAACCGCTCCGTCAAGATCGTCGCGACCGTCGGGCCGGCATCGTCATCGCGTGAGATGCTGCGCAAGCTGTTCGAGGCGGGCGTGGATGTGTTCCGGCTGAACATGAGCCATGGGTCGCATGAGGATCAGGCGGAACGCGTGCGCCTGATCCGCGATATCGAGCATGAGATGGAGCGCCCGATCGCGATCCTCGGCGATCTTCAGGGGCCGAAGCTGCGCGTCGGGCGGTTCGCGGACGGGCCCCATCGGCTGGAGATCGGGCAGGCATTCCGCTTCGACCTGGACGATATCGAGGGCGACACGTCTCGTGTGCAGCTTCCCCACCCCGAGATCTTCGCCGCGCTGCGACCCGGTGCGCGGCTCTTGGTCAATGACGGCAAAGTAGCGCTCGTCGTGAAGGACTGCGATCCGACCTATGCGAACTGCGAGGTGATCGTCGGCGGTGAGATCTCGAACAACAAGGGCGTCAACGTGCCCGATGTCGTGCTGCCACTGGCCGCGCTGACCGAGAAGGACCGAAAGGACCTCGAGTTCGTGATGGCCCAGGGCGTCGACTGGCTCGCGCTGAGCTTCGTGCAGCGGCCCGAGGACGTGATGGAGGCGCGGGAGCTGCTCGGCACGCGCAAAGTGGCGATCATGGTCAAGGTCGAGAAGCCCGCCTGCGTCGAACGCTTCGAAGAGGTCCTCGCCGTCTCGGACGGGATCATGGTCGCGCGCGGCGATCTGGGCGTAGAGATGGACAATGCCGAGCTGCCGCCCATCCAAAAGCGGCTGGTGCGCAAGTGCCGGAGCGCAGGCAAGCCGGTGGTCGTCGCGACCCAGATGCTGGAGAGTATGATCTCGAGCCCTGTGCCGACCCGCGCCGAAGTCACCGATGTGGCGAATGCGATCTACGAAGGCGCGGACTGCGTCATGCTCTCAGCCGAGAGCGCGGCGGGCGACTACCCGGAAGAAGCGGTGGCGACGATGAACAAGATCGCCATGAAGGTGGAGGCCGAAGCGCTCCATCGTCAGATCATCGAGGCTGCGCGCGATATCGATCGCAAGAGCGTGTCCGACGCCATCACCTCGGCTGCGCGCGGCGTGGCGGAGGCGACGGCGGTCAAGGCGATCTGCTGCTTCACGCATTCCGGAACCACCGCGCTTTTGATGGCGCGGGAGCGGCCCCGCGTCCCGATCCTCGCGCTGACGCCTGTGCGGGAGACCGCGCGGCGCATGTCGATGACCTGGGGCCTGCACTGCGCCGTGGTGGAACCCGTGGACCGCTTCAAACTGGCCGTCGTGAGCGCGGTGCGCGTCGCGAAGCGCGACGGATTTGCAGAGACCCAGGACAAGCTCGTCGTCACTGCCGGCGTCCCCTTCAACATGCCGGGCACCACCAACATCCTTCGGGTGGCACCATGCGACGAGAAGGCGATCTACGAGGGTTCGGCGGAGTTCTAGGGCAAGACCCTCGGCCCAAACGGCGACAGACACATAATTGCCCTATTCAATTCACCGTTGCGATTCGCACCCGTTGAAGATGTGTCTCAATCCGCGTCAGCCGGAGCCTTCGACTCTGCGCAAAAGCGGCACAACGCACCCCGATTTATGCAGATTCCTCAAAGATTCGGACGGATGACCACCCAATCCTCACATCTCAAAGAATAACGAAAGGTTTAACTACTCAGCGGATCGCAATCGGGTGAGTATGCAGAGGTTGTGCTCGGCTGCGAAGTTCGGCCGGGGGTTGTTTAGTCGGGGGAGCGGTTTCGTGCGTGGTTGGTCCCAGAAGCGCCTTGCGCAATTTGCCGGTGATGAACGCGGCAGCTTCTTACTCCTGGTTTTGGCCCTCTTCATTCTGATGGCGCTGTCCATTGGGATGGCCATCGATTTCATGCGGCACGAGACGGCACGCGCGGATCTGCAGAACGCGC
>JBCDFC010000049.1:0-23479 GCA_039178805.1 Pseudomonadota bacterium
AGGACCGATGGCGGCTCAATGCCTCACCGCGGCGCTTCCGTGCAGTACCTGGCCCATAGAGCCTCCTTAGCATGACGGCACAAAGTTAAACCATCACACTCCGGGACTGAACATCTAGAGGCGTCTACCAGCGGAGGGGCCGGGCAAACATGTTCTTTTGATCTCTGCTGCGTGCTGAAACTCCAAGCGCCGTAACGCTCAGCTCCGCGCCCTCCTACGACAGGTTGAACCGATTCGCGTGAAGGATCGGCAAACGGAAACTTGCGTGTTGCGGCTCCAAAACCACCAGCGTTCGGTACTTCTTCAGATTTTCAGGCCTATCATGACGTGGGAGGGCGCGGAGCCGAGGTTGCGGAAAGCCAACAGGGCTTCCGCGCTCACACTCAGGCCGCCGCTCACGGCTTCGGCTCCCCAGCGCCCGCATCAGGCGTCCAGTCGTCGAGAGACCGGTCACCCGATAGCGCCAAGACGCCGCACCGCTTCGCGTGAGCGCTCAACATGGCTCAGGCCAGGCGCGCAGCACCTTGTGCGAGCGCCTCGGCACCTGCGACTAAATCCTCTTCTGCCGTGTCCTCCGCGAAGTTATGGCTGATCCCGCCGATGGACGGCACGAACAGCATCGCGGCAGGCATCGTCTTCTGGGCATTCGTGGCATCGTGCAGCGCTGCCGAGGGCAACCGACGCCAGCGACCAGGGGCCGCTGCGGCCGCCGCCTGCTCTAGCGCTTCGCAGAAGCCCGGATCGAACTGACGGGGCTCGATAAGCTCCGCCATCGCAACGTCATGGCCAAGTTCCAACGCACCCGCCACTTCCGCGGCGGCCTCGGCGACCGTGTGGCGCATCGCATGCAGCCGGGCGCTCTCGGCATCGCGCCATTGCACGGTGGCAACGGCACGCCCGGGGACGATGCTGGGGGCGCCCGGCTGCACATCGACACGACCGATCGTCCAGACCGAACGCTCCGTCACGATTTTGGCCATCGCGGCGTCGAGCGCCCCAGCGTAGCGCGCAAGGCCGCGGAACGCGTCGCGCCGCCGCGCCATGGGCGTCGTGCCCGCATGGTTCTGCTCGCCCTCAAAGGTCACGATGGCGCGCCCGATGCCGACGATGCTCTCGACCACGGCGACCGCTTCGCCCGCCTCGTGCAGTGTCGGGCCCTGCTCGATATGGATCTCGAGAAACCCTTTGAACCGGCTTGGATGGATCCATTCGCCCGTGGCCGTCTCCGCCATGCGCGCCCGCGCCGCGCCGAAGCTGAGCCCGCCATCGGCTTCGAAACCATCCGCCTCGGCGGGCGTCGGCTCACCCGTCACCTGCCCAGTCCATAGGCTCGAGCCGACGAGACCGCCGAAGCGGCCCTCCTCATCCTGAAAATTCACCACGGCGACACGGCCCGGTAACGCTCGCGCCGCCTCGAGCGCTGCGATCACGCCATAAGCGCCGTCGAGCCAGCCACCTTCGGGCTGGCTGTCCGTGTGGCTGCCGAGCAGGAGCCAAGGACCCTCGCCTTCGGGCAGGCCGAAGACGTTTCCAGCAGGATCGACGCTCACCCGCAGCCCGGCCTCCGCCATCCGGGCCATCGTCCAGCGCCTGGCTTCGATCTCCGCCGGCTCAAAGGCCGGGCGGACAACGCCACTGCCGCACTGGCCGAACCGGCGCAGCTGGTGGAGATCGGAGAGCAGGCGGTCGGGATCGATGAGCATCGGGGCCTCACGCATAGAAAGGGATCTGCCCTCACCCTGTCGCCCCCGCCCATGGAAAGCCAGGGTCCGCGAGCGCCGGCGCCCAATCGCCTCGGCTGAGCCGTTGAGCCGTTGCGCCGCTGCAATCGCCGATGGCACAATTTACGCTTGCAGACCGGCAACAGTGGCCGTATCTGCCACTCACCGCAGTATGGCGGTGACGCTCACGCACGCGCCCCCGGGCGCGCCGGGCCCTGCCCGCGCGCCACGAGCAGCGACGGTCGCGTCCTTGTCTGGTCCATCCGACCGCGGGGTCGGGGATTGTATGGGGATGTCCGATGTCCACTCGGCAGGAGGGCGCTGCGGCGCCCCTTATCGTTGATCCGGGAACCGAGCGGCGCTGGCTGCCGCCAAACCTCTCTCCGCGCATGGCGGGTTTCCTGGCGAACCAGCGCTTCGACCGCCCAACGCTGGCGCTCGACCTCGATGCCGTTTCGTCAGCCTATCGCGCACTCGGCTCAGGACTGCGAAGTGTCGAGGGCGCCGCTGAGATCTTCTATGCTGTGAAAGCAAACCCGCACCCGGCTGTGCTCAGGCAGCTTGCAGCACTCGGTGCGTCCTTCGATGCGGCCTCGCGCGATGAGATTGAGCGCTGCCTCGCGGCCGGTGCTACGGCTGAACGGATCAGCTTCGGCAACACGGTCAAGCGGCCCTCGGATATCGCCTTCGCCCATGCCGCCGGTGTCACGCTGTTTGCGGCGGATGCCGAGGCGGAGCTCGCCAAGATCGCCCAACACGCGCCCGCAGCACGGGTCTTCATACGTCTCCTCGTCGAGGAGAGCGCGGCCGATTGGCCGCTGGGCCGCAAGTTCGGAGCGGGGGGCGAAGAGGTGGTCGGCCTCATGCTCGAGGCGCGGCGCCTCGGCCTCGATCCCGTCGGCATCAGCTTCCATGTGGGCTCCCAGACAGCGCGGGCAGCGCATTGGCGCCCGGTGCTCGACCAAGCGGCCGAGATCTGGCGCGACGCGATCGCCGCCGGTCTGACACCCAGCCTCGTGAATATCGGCGGCGGTTTCCCGGCGCTCTACCACGACCCGATCGAGGCCGCGGAGCCCTATGGCGCGACGTTGATGAGCGATATCCGCGCCCGGTTCGGTGCAGCGACCGTCATGGCCGAGCCGGGCCGAGGGCTTGTCGGCGATGCGGGCGTCATCGAGGCCGAAGTGCTGCTCGTGTCGAAGAAGCGGCGGAGCGATCTTGCTCGCTGGGTCTACCTCGATATCGGCAAGTTCTCGGGGCTCGCCGAGACCATGGACGAGGCGATCCGCTACCGGATCTCGACCGAAGCGGATACGCGCATGGGCGGTCGTGGCCCCTGCATCCTGGCGGGGCCAAGCTGCGACAGCGCGGATGTGCTCTACGAGAAACGACCGATGGCGCTGCCCTTGTCGCTCCGCGCCGGCGACCGGGTCTGGATCCACGCCGCAGGCGCCTACACGTCGAGCTATTCGAGCGTTGGCTTCAACGGCTTCCCGCCGCTCGACACCATCTGCTTCTGAGGTGACGTCCAGGCCCGGCGGCGGACCGCCCTCTCTGCTCTGATCGCTGATCGGCCCTGGTCGGCGCCCACCGGCGCCTCATCCCTTCACCGTGAGTTGTCCGCCTCCTTGACGCGACCGCCCGCGCCGTCACGCAATGGTGCCGCGGCGAAGGTCTAGTGGCGAACGTTGAAATGCGAAGGGCGAGAGGGGGAGGGCGTCATGAAGGACGATCAGGCCAGAGACGATCCAGCACTCCGCGCGCTCCTCGAACGCGTGGCCGACGGTGCCCGGTCGGTGGCGGCCGAGGGCCGGGTCGCCGACTACATTCCAGCACTCGCCGCCGTTCCGCCTGAGCGCTTCGCCATCGCGATCGTGACGGCGGAGGGCCGCGAGGCGGCCGTGGGCGATGCGGACCTGCCCTTCTCGATCCAATCGATCTCGAAGCTCTTCACCTTGGCGCTGGCGATGGAATGGCTGGGCCCATCACTTTGGGAGCGGGTCGGGCGGGAGCCATCGGGCATGCGCTTCAATTCGCTGATCCAGCTTGAGACCGAGCGCGGCATCCCGCGCAACCCCTTCATCAACGCCGGAGCGCTGGCGGTGATGGACGCCCTGGTCGAGCGGCGCTGGAACTTCGAGACCTCGTTCAGGACGCAGATGCGCAGGCTCTCGGGCAACGATGCGCTGCAATACGACAGCATCGTGCACCGCTCCGAGCGGGCGCATGGCGATCTGAACCGCGCCATCGCCTATGTACTTAAAGCCCACGGCAATCTGCGATCGGACCCTGAGAGCGTTTGCGACAGCTACTTCCGGGCATGTGCAATGGCGATGTCGGTGCGGGATCTTGCGCGCGCTACTCGGTTCCTCATGGGTGCAGAGACCGCTGGGCTCGATGCAGAAGGCCGCGCGCTTGCGGGCCATGCTCAGCGGCTGCGCGCCATCATGCGGACTTGCGGGCTCTACGATCAGTCGGGCGAGTTTGCGTTCCGCGTCGGCCTGCCGGGCAAGAGCGGGGTCGGCGGCGGGATTGTGGTGGCTCAGCCGGGCGCCTTCACGGCGGCCGTCTGGTCCCCGCCGCTCGACCGCTTCGGCAACTCGGTCGCCGGTCAGGCAGCGCTGGAGCTCCTCGCGAAGGAACTTTGCTGAGTGGCGTCTGGTCACTTCGAACCGCGCCTCCCACCCAGGCTTGCCGGCACCTCGATGGCGGCAAGAGACGTCACAGAGGCGATCGAAGGAACCGCGTCGCCAGTGCAAAATCGCGCGTGAGTTCCGCTGCATGGCTGAGCGCGACAGTGAGAAACGTTCCAGTGCATGTGGCATGCGCTCGATCGTCACTGCGCCGAAGCAAAGCCTCTGTGCGATGCGGATCCGCCTGCCCGAAGAACGTCTTTGAACCTTCCCCGAAGCGGGCACCGTTGCATCAGGGCTCCGCGCCCTCCCACGACAGGTTAGGCGCTGAGCGTAAAGTTATGCCGAACGGTGCCCGGTTGAAGTGCGCAACAGCCGGCAACTCTGAGTCGGGATCTTAGGCCCTTCTTTCTGCGACTCACGCAAACCTGTGGTGGGAGGCGCCCGGGAGCAGCTTCACGCGCTTCCGAGGCCACCGAGAGCATCGTGGCCGTAGAGCCAGTCGAGGCGCCCGGCGGCGAGGCTTGGGGCGAGGCGGCTCACCGCGCCGATCAGCGCATGATCGAAGCGTCGGCGCAGGCCGTCGGCGCGGTGGAACAAGGTGCCGTTCTCCCGGCTGACCCGCTGCACGCGCGTGGCACGGGCGCGGCGCGCGGCCTCGTACTTTGCGAGTTGCGCCCCCAGCGTCGCCGCGCATTCGGGCATCTCGGAAAGAACCGCAGCCAAGACCGCCGCGTCCTCCAGCGCCATTGCAGCCCCCTGCGCCATGAAGGGCAGCATCGGATGCACGGCATCGCCCAACAGCACTGACCGGCGCGTGTGCCATCGGGGCGGTTGGTCCCGATCGAAGAGGCCCCAGAGAAGCGGCTGCTCCACGGCCGAGATGAGGGATGTCAGAGCCGGATCGAAACCGGCAAAGGCGGCTCTCAGCCTTGCCGGATCGCCTTCTGTCGACCAGCTCTCACTCTCCCATAGGCTGGCCTCCTCCACGGCCACGAGGTTCAGAAGCGCGCCGCCCCGCAGATAATACGTGACCACATGCCGCCCGGGGCCCGCCCAGACCGTGGCGTCGGGCGGCATGCGCGCGGCCTCCGGCAAAGTGTCCGCGGCGAGCACCGCGCGCCACGCGGTCTGCCCAGTGAAGCGGCGCGGCGCGTCGCCGAAGAGCGTGGCCCTCAACCTAGATCCGAGCCCGTCCGCCACCAGAAGGAGGTCTGCCTCGATCGCTTCCGCAGGAGAGGACGGAGAGGCCAGCGAGGACTGAGAGGACACGGCGGCGTCATCGCCCTCTCTCACGGGTCCGACCTCGATTGCGACATGGCTGTCGTGCTCCTCCGCGTCCAGCACCTGGGTCGCCGGTCTCAGCACCGCGCCGGCGGCGGTGGCGGCGGCGGCAAGGGCTGCGACGAGATCCGCTCGATAGACATGGAGATAAGGTGCGCCCCAGCGCGCCTCGGCGGCTGCGCCCAAGGGCGCGCGATAGATCACTCGACCGCTCCGTCCTTCGCGCAGGACCGCCGCTTGCGGGCGGAAGGCCGAGGCCGCGACCGCATCGAAGGCGCCAAGCGCCTTGAGGCAACGGCAGGCATTCGGGCTCATCTGGATGCCGGCGCCGAGTGCTCGGCCGCCGGGCGAGAGTGGGTCGGCCTGCTCTTCCGCGATCCGTTGGCGGCGTTCGAAAAGCGTGACGCGCCACCCTGCCCCCGCCAAACCCGCAGCGGCAGCAAGCCCTGCGACACCGCCCCCAGCGATCACCGCATGCGGGGCCGGGCCCTGCGCGCTCACGCCGAAACGCTCACCGGCTGGTACCGGCACGCATCATGCCGCGCGCCTGCCCGCCGCCGCCGGCCGGGCCGCCATGGCCTGCGCGACCGGATACCGTCAGCTCACAAACCGGCAGACCTGGACGTGTCGCACTCTCCCCAAGGCGGATCGTGGCGGTGCGCTGGCCCGAGAGCGCCACGATCATGCCCGTGCGCGGCTCGGTCCCGTGGTCGATCACCATGCGCGCAAACTCGAAAGCCACGGCGCGCGCGAGGTCCGCGTCGAGGCTGCTCGACGGCACCTCGATCTCAAAGCCCGTGAAGGATAGGAGGCCGCGCGTCAGGATCCCGTCCTCGTGCCCCTCCTGACGCGGCTTCGTGTAGTACCAGCGGAGCCAAAGCTCGAGCGGCGCCTCACCGCCCAGAACACGCTCCACTTGGCTTGCAAAGCGCGAGGGCGCGATGGCGTTCATCGCGGGCCACCAGAGGAGCCCGATTGGCTGCACTTGCCCCGCGATGGCGGCGAGCGCGGCGGTCACAGCGGCTGCGCGATTGAACGACCGGTCAAGGCGCGCGATGCCCCGGTCCCGCATGAAGCCAAGATCCGCGACCTCGAGCCAAGCGCGGTGGCGGCCAAGCGCTTCGCTCCCTTCCGGCCAGGCCGACGGGTTCGGCCAGCGGGAAAGATCGCCGCGATGTTCCAGCTCACCCTGGCGCGCCGCGATGAAGATGCCGACATGGTCGATCACGAGGAACAGCATCCGGGTGCGCGTGGGCTGCGAGGCGGAGAAGCTGAAGAGCCCCCCCTCGCTCGCCTGTTCGAGCTTGCGCATCATCGGATGCAGCAAAACCTTTGCGCCCGCCGGCGCCACCAGGCGCTGCGTCCGCTCGACGATCTCCTCAAGATCCGGCTCAAAGGGCTCAGCCAAGGGGATGAGCCCGGCGAAATGGTCCCGCTTCTCGAGGCTCTCGCGTGTCTTTCGCTCGATACGCGCCGGCATTCCCGACCTCAGCTTCTCAGCGACCTACGCCCGACAGCCCCGTTTCGGGTCACCGCCTTCCATAATGAACCACATAGTGGCAGTGGTCGCTGAGATCAGCAGTCTGCGGCGTTTCAAAGGCACCAGAATGTCGGCGAAATGCGCAGAACCCAGCCGACTGCTCAACAACCCGCCCGTAAGAAGCCCAGTGCGACCCCGGGCCCTTCCATCCGACCGTCAGTTATCGAGGAACGAGCGAAGCTTTCTCGACCGGCTCGGATGCTTGAGCTTGCGGAGCGCCTTGGCCTCGATCTGGCGGATACGCTCACGGGTGACCGAGAACTGCTGGCCCACTTCCTCCAGCGTATGGTCGGTGTTCATGCCGATGCCAAAGCGCATGCGCAGCACCCGCTCCTCACGCGGGGTGAGCGAGGCAAGGACCCGCGTCGTCGTGTCCTTGAGATTCGCCTGGATCGCGCTGTCGAGCGGCAGGACCGCGTTCTTGTCCTCGATGAAGTCGCCGAGCTGGCTGTCCTCCTCGTCGCCGATGGGCGTCTCGAGGCTGATCGGCTCCTTGGCGATTTTCATCACCTTGCGGACTTTTTCCAGCGGCATCTGCAGCTTAGCTGCTAATTCCTCAGGCGTCGGTTCACGACCGATCTCGTGCAGCATCTGGCGCCCAGTGCGCACCAGCTTGTTGATCGTCTCGATCATATGCACGGGGATGCGGATCGTGCGGGCTTGGTCGGCGATCGAGCGGGTGATCGCCTGGCGGATCCACCAGGTCGCATAGGTCGAGAATTTGTAGCCGCGGCGATACTCGAACTTATCGACCGCCTTCATCAGGCCGATATTGCCTTCCTGAATAAGATCAAGGAATTGCAGGCCGCGGTTCGTGTACTTCTTCGCGATGGAGATCACGAGGCGAAGGTTCGCCTCCACCATCTCGGTCTTCGCGACGCGCGCTTCCTTCTCGCCCTTCTGCACCGTGTGCACGATGCGGCGGAATTCGCTGATATCGACGCCTACGATATGGCCGATCTCCGCGATCTCGGCGCGCGTGGCCTCGATCGAGCCCCGGTCGCGCTCGACCATCTTGGCCCAGCCGCGGCCCGAGAGCTTGGCGATGTGGTCGACCCAGGTCGGATCGAGCTCCCGCCCGCGATACTCCTCAATGAACTGGCGGCGATTGACCTTGTGCTGATCGGCGACGCGGACGAGCTGGCCTTCCAGCGTCATGAGCCGGCGATTGATGCCGTAGAGCTGGTCGATCAGCGTCTCGATGCGGTTCGAGTGGAGATGAAGCGAGTTCACCATGTCGACGATCTCGCGGCGGAGGCGCTGATACGTGCGCTCCTGCGCGGCCGAGAACTTCTGGCCCTCGGTCGTCGCGGCCATGATCCGCTCACCCTGAAGGGCGCGCAGGTCCTGGTAGGCATGGGCGATCTTGTCGAGCGTCTCCAGCACCTCGGGCTTAAGCGTGGCCTCCATCGCAGCAAGCGAGAGGTTCGCTTGCGCATCATCGTCGTCCTCGGCCTCGCCCTGCTGGCCTTCGCCGTCGGCCGTCTCGCCGTCGCGTTCGCCGTCCTCGGACTTCTCCTCCGAGGGCGTGGCCGAGGCCGCGGCACCGTTCACAGCGCCGGGTTCGGCCGGGGCGACGGGGGCCACCGCAGGCACCAACTCTCCCGCATCGGTCGACTGGCCGAACGTCGTCTCAAGATCGATGATGTCGCGAAGGAGCACCTTCTCGTCGAGCAGCTCCTCACGCCAGACCGTGATGGCCTGAAAGGTCAGCGGGCTCTCGCAAAGGCCGCCGATCATCGTGGCGCGGCCGGCCTCGATCCGCTTGGCGATGGCGATCTCGCCCTCGCGGGACAGCAGCTCGACCGTGCCCATTTCGCGCAGATACATTCGAACCGGATCGTCGGTGCGATCGGTCTCAGTCGTGGTCTGCTGCTGCGTGGTGACGACTTCCTTGGTCTCGGCCTTCTTCTCGTCCGAGGCCTCCTCGCTCTCCTCATCTTCCTCGACGACGTTCACGCCCATCTCGGAGAGGAGGCTCATCACATCCTCGATCTGCTCCGACGAGAACTGGTCGGAGGGCAGGACGCGGTTCAGCTCGTCATAGGTGATAAAGCCCTTGGCTTTCGCCTTGGCCACCATCTTCTTGACGTCGGCCTGGCTCATATCGAGCAGGGTGCTTTCGCCTTCCTGCTGTTCCGATTGATCTTCGTCCTTTGGAGCCATGCTTCCCCTCGATACCGCGCCCCGCAGCGCCCATGCCCCGGGTGCACGCAGGCCCGGGATAACTAAAGTCAGGCGCCCCGCAAGGCAGCGTCCAGCGAATCACTTTCGGAGGCGGTAGACGCACTACCACCGACCACCCATCTAGGGCGATTTCTTGAGTTTCAAAAGGGGTAGTCAGGGCTTTTTGCCGTCGGGCAGATCCAGATCACCCAGAAGCTGTTGCCACTCACGCGCCGATGATTCGCCATCTTCGCCGCCCAAAACGCTCTCTGCCATGCGGTCCCGTTCCTCGATCACCGCCCGCAATTGCGCAACGCCGGCGCCATACCGCCGCTCGTGGTCGGCCTGGGCCTCCTCGCTCAGCATCTCGGTGTTCTCGAGATCGAGGCGCTCGACCTCCATGTCCTCGATGGTCGCGGCCCGCACCCGCTCCGCCTCGCGCGCTAGTTCGGCATGGTGAAAGGTGAGCGCATCGAGGACGATCTGCTGGCACTCCACCGGGCTCGGCCGGGTGCTGCGGGTCATGAGGCCCGAGAGCCGCGCAAGGAACGAGAACGGCCGCGCCCCGGCAAGCTTCGCCGCCTCGGCAAAGCGCTCCTCGTCGAGATCGGTGTCGATCCCGACCACGCGGTTGAGCGCCGCGGCATGGAGGGCCTGCATCTCGGGCGAGGTGACCGTCATATCCTCGATCTCGGCCGCGGCGGGTTCCAAAAGCGCGGCGCATTCCCAGATCGAGCAGAGGATCGCGGCCTCCCGGGCGAGCGCGCGCACGGCCGTATCGCGGCGGAGGAGCGCTTTTGCGCGCAGGCTCTCGGGCGTGGGTCCGGCGGCGGGGCCGGCTGGCGGCCCAAAACCCCGGCCGCCACGACCACCCCCACCGCGGCCGCGCTGCTGCCAGGGCCTCGCCCCCCCGCCCCGCATCGGCTGCGGAGCGCCACGCTCCGGCCGCTGGGGCCGGAAGAACGCCGCGCGCCGTTCCTTGAGATCGGCGGCATAGTGCATGCGGACCGAAGCATCGTCGATGCGGCCGAGACAAGCGCGGAGCCGCTGGTCGAAGCCTGCGCGGCGCTCCGGTGTGTCGAGCGGGCCCTCCGCCACCTCGCGCCGCCACAGCATCTCGATCAGCGGCACCGCCGCCTCGAGCGTCGATGCCATCCCGGCCGGGCCCTCGTGGCGGATCACCTCGTCCGGGTCGCGCCCCTCGGGCAATAGGCAGAACCGCAGGGAGCGACCGGGCGCAAGCCGCGGCAGGGCGAGATCGACGAGCCGGTTCGCCGCCCGCATCCCCGCCGCATCCCCATCGAGTGCTACGATGGGCTCAGGCGCCATGCGCCACAAGAGATCGAGCTGCTCCTCGGTGATCGCGGTGCCGAGAGGGGCAACCGCATGCTCGAAACCCGCGGCGACGAGCGCGATCACGTCCATATAGCCCTCGGCCACGATCACAGCGCCCGCGCGCCGGGCAGCCGCCCGCCCCTCCCGCACATTGTAGAGCGTGCGCCCCTTGGAGAAGAGCGGCGTCTCTGGGCTGTTCAGATACTTGGCCTGGGCGGAGGATGAGAGCGCACGGCCGCCGAAGGCAATGGCGCGACCCCGCTGATCACGGATCGGGAACATCAGCCGGTCGCGAAAACGGTCGAAGGGGTCGCGCCGACGCCCCCCGCCGCGATCTTCGTCCGGCGCGATCAGGAGGCCGGTCTCCACCCCCTCCTTCGTGAGACCCTTCTGCGCCAGATGCCGCGCCAGCGCGCCGCCTTCCGGGGCATAGCCGAGCTCGAAGCGCGCTACCGTCTCGGGCGCCAAGCCGCGGCGCGCAATATAGCCGCGCGCGCCCTCTCCCGCGGCACCCGTCAGCATGGCGCGATAGAAGCGCACCGCCTCGTCCATCGCTTCGGCCAAACGGTCGCGCTGCTCCCGCCGTTCAGCCGCGCGCGGCCCATCCTCGCGCGCCGGCAGCGGCACACCTGCCTCTTCCGCGAGCCGCTCTACCGCTTCAGCGAACCCGAGATTGTCCGTCTCCATGACGAATTTGAACAAGTCGCCCGAGGCCTGGCAGCCAAAGCAATGGTAGAAACCTTTACGGTCATCCACATGGAAAGACGCCGTTTTTTCCTGATGGAAGGGGCACGGCGCCCAGTAGTCGCCCTTACCCGGGACCGATTTGCGCGCATCCCAAACGACGCGCCGACCGACGATATCGGACAGCGCGAAGCGCGAGCGCAGATCATCCAGGAACGAGGGTAAGAATCGCATTGCCTCATGCTGCCCAATCGGCCGGCCCGCGGAAAGCCGGCTCAACCCCCGATGAGGCAAAGATCAGAGGTTCAGGCGCCGGCGAACCGTCTCCTCACACGCGACCCAGTCCTCGACCACATAGTCGGCTTCCTGCGCCTTCAGATCGATCTCGCGCACATGCTCGGCGCCCCGGAAGTGGATCCGGCCCGTGGGCTCCGCATGGCGCGCGGCCGAAGCGATCTGAAATGGGCTGTCATCGATGAAGACCATGGGTGCGGCGACCCGTTCGCCCAGCCAGGCGAGCGCCCTGCCCTTACCACCCGAGTTCACGATGACGGGCAGGTGGCCGAGGCCGAGATCGCGCAGATTGATCAGACGATCCGCCCGGCCGTGGCGCGGAATGTTGGTGAGAACGACGACCTGAACCTCAGCCGACAGCCGCTCAAGCGCCGCGACCGCCCCATCGATCGGGGTCTGACGCTTCGTCTCCTCCTCGAAGAATGCGTTGATCAGCGTAACGGCCGCGTCGAAGCCAAGCGGGATGTCCTCATTCTCCGGGTAGATCGCGCCCTCGAGCTCGTACTGATCGAGCTTTAGCCGATAGCCGAGAGCGGGGAGCCAGCGGGCGAGATGGCCCGCGAACTCGACGATGACTTCGTCGCAGTCGACGACGACGAGCGGTCGGCCGGCAACGACTTTCGCGGCGTCGAGATCGGCAAGCGTCTCACGCGGGATCTTCTTGTCGGGCGCCATCACGTCCACTCCGGTGTCGCACCACCGGGCAGGGCTTGGCGGGCCCGCATGACGGTGGCGGGATCGATCTTCTCAGTCTGAGCGAAGGCGAGGAGCGTGTCCTCGTCGCCCAACAGAAAATCGAGCACGAAGCCCAGGAAGGACGGATCGCGCGACATCGCGGCAAGATCGCCCGGTGCAGCGCCCGAGTTTGCGAGAAACCGCTCCACCAAGGGCGCATCCGACGCCATCCAGGTGAGCGCCGCCGCCGCCAGTGCCTCTGCTGCTTCGGTCCGCATGGAGCCCTCGCGCCGTGTTGTCTAGGCGCTCCCCTAACGCGCCTGACCCGCAACGGGAAGGGTGCCGCGCTCGGCAACGGTTTCTTAACGAACCGGGCGCAGGGTGAACGCAGTGTAAATTCGAGTGGTTCAAGACAGCGGCATTTTTCCGTCCGCGCCGGGAGACGACATGCAGAAGAACGCTCTGGTCGTTGAGGATAATGCGCTGAATTGCGCACTCTTTCTCGAGATCCTCCGGCATGCGGGGTTCGCCGCGGTCTGCGACACGACGGGCGGTGGCGCGCAGAACCTGGCCGAGGCGATCCGCCCTCAGATCGCGCTCATCGATCTGCAACTGCCTGAGGGTTCGGGCCTCGACATCATCCGCGCGCTCCGCGCGGGGCCCGATACGGCCGAAATTCCGCTGATCGCGATCTCGGCCTTCGCCAATCCAGAGGATGGGTTGGCGGCCTTGAACGCTGGCGCCGATCTCTTCTTCTGCAAGCCCGTGGATCCGCGCAGGCTCTCCGCCGCGATCGAGAAGCTCACGCAGCTTCCCGCGGAATCCGCCGTGCAAGTGGCCTGAGCAAGTGGCCTGACGCGGCCCACGGACTGCATACCGAGTTCTGCGCCCCGATTACTATGCCCCGATTACTGCGCCCCGACTACTGCGCGCCCCGCTGTTCCCGACCTTCGCGCCTGGCACGGGACCGCGCCATGAGCTGCTCGAACCGCTCCGCCATGAAGGTGCGATCCTCTGGCGTCATCTGAGAGGTGATGACGACGAGCCTGCGCCGCGTCACACCCGCAAGCTCCTGGCGCATGGCGCTCCGTTCGGCAAAGGCCTGCTCCAGCTCATCGGGATTGAACTCCTCTGAGCGCAGGATCGAGACGATGCGCTGCTGCATCGACTGCATGCCCTTTCGGATCTCCTGCTTCTCTTTGCGCGCCTCCATCACCGCCTGGCGCCAGGCATCGTGATGATCGGGCGGCAGCATGCCCTGCAGCACGCGCTCGCGACGGCTCAGCCCATCGCCATCGGTCGACGCTCCGCGCAGAGCCATGCCGCCGATCGCACCGAAGATGAGGAGGTTCACCGCGAGCGAGAGGACGAGCACCGTGCCCATCCATCGACGACGGGGCGGCGCGCCATCCGCGCCCTCGCCCGATCCTAGCTCGCCGTTACGATCATCGTCCGACGTCATTCCTTCGTGTCCCCGCCTGCCGGGCGATGCCAGATGCGCCGCCCAGACCGAACTCCCGCATATCGCCGCTTAAAACGGCGTGGCCTCGCCGAAGAACATGTCCCCTGCATCGACCAGATCCATTCGCTCATCCGCATCGATCACGCCGATCTCTTCCAGCGCATGATACTCGAAACCGTCGAAGACGATGAGGGCGGTCGGCCCCGTCTCGAACCGGGCCATCGCCGCGCCGCCGAAGCCACCGAAGAAGAGCCCGACCGCGAGTGCGCCGACGAGGGCCGCAGCGCTCGTCGCGAGGCCGCCATCGCGCCGGGACCCGCGGCGCAGCGCATGACGCGCCCGACCGGTCCGCCCGCTGCGCTCGCCGCGATCATCATGGCGGCGATCCACGCGCCGAAGACCCGCATCGTCCGCGGCCGGCAAACCGGATGCCGCGGCCCGCGCCGCCTGCACCTCGATTGCATCGGCCATCACGCGCTCGAACAGCGCGTCCGACGGGTCGTGTCCCCGCTCCTGCTGCCCGAGTGCCGCGAGCGCCCGCTCGAGTGCGACGCGCTCCGCCGGCGCGAGGCCGTCCTCTGTTTCAGCCGCCATATCAGTCCGCCTGGTCGTCATCCTTCGTCATCCTCGTCCTCACGCAGCCCAGCCGCCAATTGGCGCCGGGCCCGTGCAAGAAGGCTTTCCACTGCTTCGACCGAGCAGTCTAGCCGCTCAGCGATCTCTGGGTTGCCAAGACCCTCGAAGTGTCTCAGCACTACCGCATCTTTTTGACGCTCCGGCAGCGCCATGATGGCGCGCGCGAGCTTCTGCATAGTCTCCCGCGTCTCGAGCCGGGCCTCCTGACCCATGTCCGGGTCGGCCCGCTCCGGCATATCGTCGATATCCGACGTGGGCCGGCGGCGGCGCTGGCGGTCGATGCAGAGGTTCTGCGTCACCCGATAAAGCCAGGTCGACGCCTTTGCCTCGCCCGTGCGCCAGTCCGGTGCCTGGCGCCAGAAGCGGAGCATCGCCTCCTGCGCCACCTCCTCGGCCTCCGCCTCCGAGCCGAGGCGCCACCGCGCCTGCCGTTTCACTGCTGGCAAGAGCGCTGAGGTTAGCCGCGCCGCCGCAAGCCGGTCGCCGGCCGCGAAACGCGCGATCAAGAGGCCCTCGTCCTCGGCTAAGCCTTCGCAGTCAAACATCGGTGCCGTCACTCTCGGCGCCTTCCCCAGAGGCAGGTGCGCCGGGTCCGATCAAGCGCCGCATGCGCCAGACCCTCCCGCTCGCCCCTTCTGCCTCAGGGCCGCCTCGCTCGCAAAGACCGCATTGCGGCAACTACCTCGTCCCTGGTGAGCGCCCCGTCGCCATCGCGATCGATTCGATCGAAGCGGCGATCGGCGATCACCTTCCTCTCAGACGCATCGACGAAGCCGTCGCCGTTGCGGTCCAGGCGAGCGAAGCGCTCGCGCGCAGCCTCGCCGGCCCGCTCTTCGGCAAGCCTGACGATCTCGGCCTCACTGACGCGGCCATCGCCGTCCAGATCGGCGCGCGACAACATCCCGTCGCCGAGGGTTGCCGCCTCCTCCCGTGTCACTCGGCCGTCGCCGTCGAGATCGGCGCGTTCGAAGATCGCACCGCCGGGTGCGGCCTGCTGCGCCTTCGCCACCGGCGCGATCGCCGCTGCGGAAAGCGCGAAGACCAGCGCCACAGCCAGTCTCGGGGTCAGGTGCAGCGCGATCCGCGTCGTATGCCGCGCGGCATTCTCGCCCACTTGCTTACCTGACTGCCTACCTGCCTCAACCGGTTGCTGTCCCGTCATGTCTCGGACCTCCTTGACCAGCGTCCGGGCGGCTTCTGCCACCTTCTGAACCGCTTAACGACGCATAGCGGACCTTCCGTCGCTGCTGGGTCTCAAAATCTTGGCGCAACCGGCCGATTTCTATATCTCCGTTAGGAAACGGAGAGCGCGATGAGCATTAGCAGCGGGACTGATCTGTCGAGCGACAGCGGAGCGGAGCGCTCGCTGATGCCGGCTTTGAAACGGGGGTGGCGCGGATGCTGCCCGAAATGCGGGAGCCGCACGCTTTTCGAAAAGTATCTCGAAGTCCGTCACACCTGCCCCGAATGCGGGGAGGAACTGCACCACCATCGCGCCGATGATCTGCCGGCCTGGCTCACCATGATCGTGATCGGCCACGCCATGGTGCCGATCCTGCTCGGGCTCGAGAACGCGTTCTCACCGCCCTTCTGGGTGCATGGCATCATCCTCGGCCCGTTCGTGCTGGGCGGCTCGCTTCTATTGCTGCCCAGGATCAAGGGCGCGGTCGTGGGCATGCAGTGGGCCTTCCGGATGCATGGCTTTGGCGGTGAGCCCGACTGACGGCTCGTGCCGAGCCGCTGCTGGGACCCGCTGGACTGCTGCGGGCCGCGGCGGTAGCTCTGGGGAAGCGCCCCGCCCGGCGCCCCATCGGGCAGTGCGGGCGCCCCCTCCTGCGGAGCGTGCAATGCCCGGCGACAAGACCGACCCCGAGACCGTTCAGACGCCCCGCGACGCAGCGACCGTGGTCCTCGTGCGCCGCGATGGCCCGTCGCCCCGCGTGCTGATGGGTCAGCGCGGCAGCAAGGCCGCTTTCATGCCGTCTAAGTTCGTCTTTCCCGGCGGCGCGCTCGATCCTGCCGACCGCTCGGCCGCCGCCGCGTTCCCACCGCCGGCACCCTTGGCCGAGCGTCTTGGCGCCGGGCGGGAGGGTGCGACCGATACAGCGCTCGGCGCGGCCCTCGCCCTCACCGCGGTCCGTGAGCTTTGGGAAGAGACCGGGCTTGTGCATGCGGAGGCTGGCACTGCGTCGGGAGCCCTCGCCGAGCCCTGGACGGATTTCGCCAGCCGGCATGGGCGGCCGAGTTTCGCGGGCTTCGGCTTCATCTTTCGCGCTATCACACCGCCCGGGCGCACGCGCCGCTTCGATGCGCGCTTTCTCACGCTCGATGCAGGCGCACTCGACTGCGATCTCGACGATTTCAGCGGCGCGGATCAGGAGCTCTCGCATCTCCACTGGCTCACGATCGGAGAGGCGCGCGGGCTCGATCTGCCTTTCATCACCGAGGTCGTGCTGGGCGAGCTCGAGGCGCGGCTGACCATGGGGCCGGACGCCGCCGCGGTGCGCCCCGCACCTTTCTTTCACCATGACGGCGGGCGCTCCCACCTCGACCCGCTGTAGCGCATGCGCCCGGCTGCCGACATCCCGGGGCTGCGCCGCGCTGCCAAGGGCGCGCTCGAGGCATTGGGCCCGCTAGCCCCGCTCGCCCCGCCCATCGCCGCGATCTCGGTCCTCGGCCTCTCGCTCTCGATGAGCCTGCCGCTCTTCGCGCTCCTGCTCGAGCGGGAGGGGTTCTCGGGCACGGTGATCGGTCTCAACAGCATGGCCGCCCCTCTGGCGATGGTGCTGTCATCGCCCTTCATGCCGCGGGCGCTCAGGCTTTTGGGGCTCATCAGGCTCACGACCATCGCGACGGTCACGGTCGCCATCACCTTCACCCTGATCCCGTTTGTCGAGGGCCTCGTCCTTTGGACTGTACTGCGGAGCATCTGGGGGATCTGCACGACGGCGCTCTTCTTCGCGGTGGAGTTCTGGGTGGTGGCGGCAGCGCCCGCGGCGGCACGAGGGCGCGCCATCGCCGTCTACGCCATTGTGCTTTCGGGCACGACGACGCTCGGCCCACTCATGATCCTGGTCACGGGGCAGGTCGGCGCCCTGCCCTTTCTGGTCGCCGCAGCGATCGCAATTCTCTCCCTGCCGGTCTTGGTCCGCGGGGCGGCGACGGCACCGGACCCTGAGCCCGAGGGCACGCCAAAGCTTGCTGCAACGCTCCGCTTCTTCGTCAGCGATCCAGCGCTTCTGTGGGCGGTCGTGCTGTTCGGGGCGATCGAGTATGGCATGCTCAGCCTCATCCCGGTCTGGGGCGTGCGGTCGGGCATGTCGGCCGAGGCGGCGGTCGTGCTGATTTCGGTCTTCACGGCGGGCGCGATGGTGCTGCTGCTGCCGCTCGGTTGGGCGGCCGACCGGTTCGACCCGCGCAGGCTCTTGGCGCTCACCGCAGCGATATCGCTGGCGGCGCCCATCGCCGTGGCTGCAGTCGCCCCCTCGGCCTTCGGGGCCGCGTTGCCGATGCTCCTCTGGGGCGGCTTCGGCGCAGGGCTCTACACGATTGCGCTCACAGCGCTCGGCGAACGCTATACCGGCGCACGCCTGGCCGAGGCGAACGCGGCCGTCACCCTCGCCTATGGCGTCGGCGCCCTGCTCGCCCCGGGCCTCTTGGGGCTCGCCATGGACCGGATCGCGCCGCCCCATGGGATGCTCTATGGGGCCGCTGTCGCAGCCGCGCTTTACCTAGCGCTCATCTTCTGGCGCATGGCGCGCGCGAAGAGATGATCGGCTTCGGCCCCTTGACAGGGCGGGCTTGAGGCGGCATCTGGGCGCCTCGCGAAACCAGACGCGTGGACGGACACTCCGGCGCGCCCGATGGAGCAGGCCATGGCGAAGCCGACCACAGTAAAGATTCGACTGAATTCGACGGCTGGAACCGGGTTCTTTTATGTGACGAAGAAGAACTCGCGGACGATGACGGATAAGATGAGCGTTCGGAAGTACGATCCGGTCGCTCGCAAGCATGTCGAGTTCAAAGAAGGCAAGATCAAGTAACAAACAGCCTTCTGAGGTGTCGCGAGGGACAGGCGGGCGGCCATTGCGGCCGCCCGTTTCCGTTGTGAGAGGGCCCCGCTCGGTGCCGGTCGTCCTTCCAGAAGACGACCGATGACGACCGGGCATAGGCGATAAAGGACGACCAGGCGACCGATGACCCTGCCCGACCCCGTCCCGCTCCCTGTCACGACCCTCGATGGCCCGTCGGGCCCCGCGCCGCTCGTCATCGCCCATGGTCTGTTCGGTCAGGCCCGGAATTTCGGCTCGCTCGCAAAACGCCTGGCCGAGACGCGGCGCGTCGTCGTCGTCGATATGCGCAATCATGGCGACGCGCCCCATGACGCGCGGCACGACTATCCGGCCATGGCCGCGGATCTCGCCGCGGTGATCCGGACGCATGCGGGCGGGCGGGCCGTCCTCCTCGGCCACTCCATGGGCGGCAAGGCGGCGATGGCGCTCGCGCTTTCCGAACCGGATCTGCTCGCCGGGCTGATCGTCGCCGACATCGCGCCCGTGGCCTATGACCACCAAGAGCATGGCGGGATCATCGCAGCGATGGCGCGGCTCGATCTATCCGCCGTGACGCGCCGGTCAGAAGCCGACCCGCTGCTCGCGCCCGACATCCCCGATATCGGCATCCGCGGTTTCATCCTGCAGAACTTGGCGGTCGAGGGCGGGGTGGCGCGCTGGAAGCCGAACCTCGCGGCGCTGACAGAGAACATGGCCACGATCCTGGATTTTCCGCAGGACCTGGCCGAACCCGCCTTCGAAGGGCCGACGCTGTTCCTCCATGGTGCGAAGTCGGACTATGTGATCGACGCCTATCACCCGCGCATTCGGGCGCTCTTCCCGGAGACGGATATCGAAACGGTCGCCGATGCAGGCCACTGGCTGCATGCCGAACGGCCGGACGCTTTCTTCGCCGCTGTCAGCCGGTTTCTCGACATTCTCTGAACCGCATCCTGGGCACGCGCGGTGCGTCACGGGTTCGGCCCGGGGCGTCGTCGAGGGCAGCCAGCAGGACCCGGGACGCGCCGCGCCGAGCAGGTAAGCCGGCCGCAAAGTCAACATGCGCCGTTTCGGCGGATACGGATCGCGTTGTGGCCGGTAAGGCGACCGATGCGGCGCTGGATGCAAACTATCCGGCCTGGCGCCGTAGCGATTGCCGTTGAGGCGGTGGCGACGAACACGCGCCCGTCCTTCAATTCGAGCTGCCAGTGCTGCAGCCCTGCGGCGGCGATATCGGGCGTAGGTACGACGCGGCGCAGCACTAAGGCGTCCTCGGGCGGGAGGAATTCACGCGGCTCCAAGAGAACTGCGGTGATGAGAACGAGGGCGAGGGCGAGGACAGCCAGCGCTGTGATGCGCCGCCGGCGGCGGCGGCGAAGCATCTTGTCGAGTTTCCGCGCAACCTCGGGCCGCATTCAGGAACAGGGGCCGGTGTTGAGGATGGTCGTGGTGATCTGGCCGCTGATCGTGCCCTTCGCTTGGGCGATGCAGAGGATGTCGCCTTCGGCCAGACGCTCGCTCCGGAAGCTCGAGACGCCGAATGTCTCTCCGTCTGCGCGGCGGACGCGCCAGATGCGCTGACCGCTCTCGTCCTCGCCGCGGGGGACGATCTCGCCGGTGATCGTCACGGTCGCGTCAGGCAGTTCAGTCTTCGGCTCGGCGGCGAAAAAGATCGCGCCCGCTGCAGCCATCATGGCGAGCGCGATGATGGCGTAGCGGATCATCGCGGTGCAATCGGCGCGGTTAGGCGGCTTCTCGGGTGGTTTCGGTGACGACCTCGACGATGTCGGCCATGATGCGGTTCAGCTCGAAATCCTTGGGCGTGTAGACGCGGGCGACGCCTTGGGCGCGGAGTTGGGCTGCGTCCTCCTCGGGGATGATGCCGCCGGCGACGAGTGGGATGTCGCCGATGCCCTGGGCGCGCATCTCGTCGAGCACGGCCCCGATGAGCGCCATATGGCTGCCGGAGAGGACGGAGAGGCCGATGACGTGGACGCTTTCCTCGAGTGCGGCGGTCACGATCTCTTGCGGCGTGAGGCGGATGCCCTCGTAGACGACCTCCATGCCGCAGTCGCGGGCGCGCACGGCGATCTGCTCCGCGCCGTTGGAATGGCCATCGAGGCCCGGTTTGCCGACCAGGAATTTGAGGCGGCGGCCGAGGCGGCCGGAGAGGCGTTCGACGGCCTCGCGCACGGGCTCGAGCCCTTCGGCAGGAGCGGCGGCGGCGCGGCCGACGCCTGTGGGGGCGCGATACTCGCCGAAGGCTGCGCGCATGACCTGGCCCCATTCGCCGGTCGTCGCCCCGGCGCGGGCGGCGGCGATGGAGGCGGGCATGATGTTGGTGCCGGTCTGGGCAGCTTCGGCAAGATCGTTGAGGGCGGCTTCGACGGCGGCGGCGTCGCGTCCCGCGCGCCAGGCTTCGAGCCGGGCGATCTGATCCGCCTCGACGCCCGGATCGACGACCAGGATGCCGCCCTCCTCGTCCTGCAGCGGCGACGGCTCACCCTCGGTGAAGCGGTTGACGCCGACGACGGTGATATCGCCCGTCTCGATCGCGTTCAGGCGTTCGGTGTTGGACTGAACCAGCGCGCCCTTCATGTAGTCGATGCCCGCGACAGCGCCGCCCATCTCGTCGATCCGCCGAAGCTCAGCCCGCGCCCCGTCCTTCAGTGCCTCGACCTTCGCCTCGACCGCGGGGTTCTCGTCGAAGAGATCGGCGTATTCGAGGAGATCGGTCTCGAAGGCGAGGATCTGCTGCATGCGGAGCGACCACTGCTGATCCCAGGGGCGCGGCAGGCCCAGCGCCTCGTTCCAGGCGGGGAGCTGCACGGCGCGGGCGCGGGCTTTCTTCGAGAGCGTGACAGCGAGCATCTCCAGGAGAATGCGCACGACATTGTTCTCGGGCTGCTGTTCGGTGAGGCCGAGGGAGTTCACCTGCACGCCATAGCGGAAGCGGCGGAGCTTCGGATCCTCGACCCCATAGCGCTCCCGGCAGATCTCGTCCCAGAGATCGACGAAGGCGCGCATCTTGCACATCTCTGTCACGAAGCGGATGCCGGCATTCACGAAGAACGAAATGCGGGCGACGAGCTTCGGGAAATCCTCGGCCGGGACCTTGGGGCGTACGCCGTCGAGGACGGCCGTGGCCGTGGCGAGCGCGAAGGCGAGTTCCTGCTCGGGCGTCGCGCCGGCTTCCTGCAGGTGGTAGCTGCAGACATTCATCGGGTTCCATTTCGGAACCGCGCGATAGCAGTACTCGGCCACGTCGCCGATCAGCTTCAGGCTGGGTTCCGGCGGGAAGACATAGGTGCCGCGCGACAGGTATTCCTTGATGATGTCGTTCTGCACCGTGCCCTGCAGCGTCGCGGGATCGGCGCCCTGCTCCTCCGCGACGGCGATGTAAAGCGCAAGCAGCCAGGGCGCGGTGGCGTTGATCGTCATCGAGGTGTTCATCTCGGCCAGCGGGATCTGGTCAAACAGCGTGCGCATGTCACCCAGATGCGCGACCGGCACACCGACCTTGCCGACCTCACCCGCCGCGCGAGGATCGTCGCTGTCATAGCCGGTCTGCGTCGGCAGATCGAAAGCGACGCTGAGGCCCGTCTGCCCCTTGGCGAGGTTGGTGCGGTAAAGCGCATTGGATGCCGCGGCCGTCGAATGGCCGGCATAAGTACGGAAGATCCACGGGCGGTCGCGCTTCGTCTCGGTCATCGGGTGTCATCCCTGTGCAATGTTGCGGCGCAACCTAGCGATCCTGCGCGTTTGCGCAAGATGATTTCGCCTCGGATCGCTATGACGCAATAGGATTAGGCAGAGCTTTCAACAAGGCGCCTCGCGCAGCCACGCGGCCGTGTCACCCCGGACCAGATCGGCTGGCCTCGTAAACCCAGCTGCTGCCAGATGTGCCTCAAGCGTCGCCAGCGCTGCCGCGCCCGTGACGGCTGCATGGGTCTCCATCACGATCGCGCGCACCGGGCCGAAATCGTTGAGGCCGCTCAACAGGTCCACTTCGAAGCCCTCGATATCGATGCTGAGGACGCTGGGGCGAAACTCGGCCAGGAGCGGCGGCAGCGGGACGGTCGGCAGCGCGATCTCCCGCATAGCCCCCGGCCGGTCGGCGCGAGCCGTCGAACTGATGAACCGTGGATGCAGGTGAAAGGGCAGCGTGGCCGGGGCATCCGGGTCCGAAACGAGGAGGGCGTTTCGGAACTCGATCGCGCAGCCATTGGCCTCGGCCTGCGCGCGCGCCAGCGCCAACGCCTCGGGATTGGCCTCGAAACCGAGTACCGCGCCCGAGGGGCCGACGGCGCGCGCGGCAAACATCGCCGTCAGACCGATCCCCGAGCCGATGTCGATCACCCGGTCGCCGGGCCGCAAGACGGCCGACAACAGTGCCACCTCGCCGCGCTCATAGGTCTCCTTGTAGAATGACTTTGCCATGTCACGGATCAGCGGATGATCGACCCTGATCGTGAGGCCGTGAAGACGCACCGTCGGCGGCTTCGTCAGCCGCCGCCACCGGTAGCGCAGGCGCCGTGCGAGATCGTCCAGCATCTTTCCCGATCTCCCGCGCTGGGTTTCAGTCAGCCCGCCGATAACCCCAGTCGGCGCCGCCTTGCAGGGCACGACGGGGCGCCTGTAAGCACATAAGCGAACGAACGCCGCAGAAATCGCCCTGACACGGGGCGTCGCGTCAAGGTTTCTCGCATGACCCACGCCATTCTCACCGGTGCCGACGCGGGCTTCTTCTCGTTTCTGTTCGATACTGTCGCCTCGGTCCGCCATGCCTGCACGCGCCCCGATATCCGGATCTGCGTGTTCGATTTGGGCCTGACCGACGAACAGCGCGCCACGCTGTCGCCCCTGATCGACGCGATCGAGACGCCGGCCTGGGACATCGATTTCGGCTTTTCGACGCCGGCCGAGGATTGGCGCAAATACGTCACCGCGGGGCCCTTTGCCCGACAGTACTTCCCAGGCCACGACAGCTATGTGTG
>JBCDFC010000050.1:0-23443 GCA_039178805.1 Pseudomonadota bacterium
CACCGTCTTCCGCGCGATCCAAAGTCCTTGGGCCACCAGCTCGGCATGGATGCGTGGCGCACCATAGCGCCCCTTGCTCTGTTCGAAGATCTCCCGGATCCGGGCGGCCAACGCATCACGGACAGCCTGGCGTGCTGCCCGTCTGGGGGCTGCGGCGCGCCAGGCGTGGAACCAGCTCGCGCTGACCGACAGCACCCGGCACATCAACCGGATGGCGTACTGAGCAGTATGGGCAGCGATGAAGGTGAGCTTCGCCTTCATGTTTTCGCCGCCCACTGAGCGAAAAAAGCGGAGGCTTTCCGCATCACCTCCACTTCTTCTTTGAGACGCCGGTTCTCGCGCCGCAACTCGGCAAGTTCCGCAGCCTCGGCCTTTTGGCGCAGCACGGCTGCCGCCGAGCCGGTGGCCTCGAGTTCAAGCCGCCATGTCTTAAGTTGCGTCGGCGTCACGCCCAGTTCCTTCGCCACGCCGCTATGCGTGGCACCCGGCGCCGACAATCGCGCCACAGCCTGCTCCTTGAACTCCGGCGTGAACCGCCCCCTCGGTTGCTTGCTCATCCGTCATCCTCCGTCCTGGGGGTACTACACCGCCCAGCCCGGTCTCACGGGGCAAGCTCAAACCTTTGAAATCGTGGAGCTGCTCTGGGCCTAGTCAGCGCCGCTAGGGCCGACGCAGCGATACAAAATTCTTTCCGTCTTGGGATTGGTCGTTCTGAGAGGCCATGTGTGTTGCGGCCCGGCCGGTTATACCCTGCCCCGGGGGGGGGGGGTGAAGCCATTCCTCGACGCGAGGCATTGGCCTGAGCATTAGTTCCGGTTTTCGGATGCAGAGGCCTCAGGCCAAGGTTCTGTTTCCCTCGGTTGCAACCGCTCGAGCCTTGCCAGCAGGTTGCTGACGCTTGAGGCGTGCCATTGGCCGGCGCGGCGGGTGAGCATGCCGCGGTCGTTGAGGGCGGCGGCGAGCGCGCGGAGGGTCGTGACGCCCTGTGCGTGCAGGTCCGCAACGACGGGCGCGAGGTTTCGGGCGTGGGCGTCGGCGTTTGCGGAGACGGTTGCACAGAGTGCATTGCCGCCCTTGCCGGCCCGGCGGAGCGCTGCAGCGCCGTTGGGGTTGCCGAGTTTGACGCCCCGGGCGCGGGCGGCTGCGAGTGCCTCTTTCGTCCGTTTCGAGATCGCCGCGCACTCCTGCTCGGCCACCAGCGCCATGATGCCGACGGTGAGGTTGTTGGCCTCCGGCATGTCGCAGGCGATGAAGCGGACGCCGCTGTCTCGCAGTGCCAGCAGGAAAGCGGCGTTGCGCGAGAGCCTGTCGAGCTTGGCGATGACAAGCGTCGCCCCGGTGAGGCGGGCCAGTTCGAGCGCTCTACCGAGTTCCGGCCGGTCCGTGCGGCGCCCGCTCTCGACCTCCGTGAAGCGGCCAAGCAGCGTGGCGCCCCTTGCCGTCACGAAGCTGTCGATGGTGCTGCGCTGAGCCTCCAGTCCGAGGCCGCTGCGGCCCTGGCGCGCGGTGGAGACGCGCTCGTAGGCGACGATGCGCCCCTGATGCACTGCAAGCATGTACAAACCTGCGTAACCTTCGTTGCGCAGCTGTGTACGCTGAGGAGCCTCGGAAGTGTAGCCAGAACAGGAGGTTACGGTACGATCCCGCTCGGTTGCTCGGTAGCGCGAGGCGTCCGGCGCGATGTTTGCGTAGCTAAGTACCGATGCTTTTCATGGTCACCTGGACGGGGCGGCCTGTCGAGGGCCGACCTGTTCAGGGATCGGCATCGTCTGGGGGTAGCGTAGCCGTACCCTCAACGACGTTGCCCTGCTGATCGCTGCAGACGCAGTCCGTGTCGCGGCCGACGATCTCGATCACCGTGGGTGGCACGCGTCCCCGGCTCGCTTCCAGCATCGCTTGCAGACTGATGTTCGCTGAGAACCCAGGTGCTGCGGCGACGCGGCTGCGCGAGGAGGGTGTGATACCGAGTTCGCCCATATATCTGCCCATAAGCTCGAGCTGCTTATTAGAGACCGAGAGCCAGGGGGATTGCTGCACATAGCCCGAAGGCGTCTTCAGCATAAGCGGCGTCTCCGCGAGCTTCTGCTCGGCCTCGACCCAGCGGCCATAGGCCTGGCAGTAGGCCGCAAGTGCAGCCCGATCGACGATCGTGAGCACGCCCATTCGGTGGAGTGGTCCTGCGATCCGGCGCCATTCCCTCCGCGCGACGGCCGACAGATGCTCGGGGCAGCGCGGCAGCGCGTTAGGCGCCACGGGCGCTCCCGGACCGTTACGTCCGTCGAACCCCCTCGGCACCGGTTTCCGGCCTCTCACCGCCATCGAAATGGCCCTGACCCGAGAGCGTTGAAGAGCCGCCTGAGCGCGTAGCCGCGCAGGAGCGAGAGCGCGGTGAAGACGGCGCCGATCTCCAGGCTCTGGCTTAGCCCGACCGGAAGACCGAAGGCGGGGAAGACGGCGAACTGGGCCAGCACCGCGAGGGCGTAGCCGACGACCACGTTCGCGACGGCCTCGAGCGCCGACAGGAACCGGGACTGTCCGACGACGGCGCTCATGGCATGCCTTCATCCTGCCGCGCAGCGGTAATCTCCGTAAGGGATCGGCCATCGAGCGTGGCCATTGCGCCAGTGAAAGCCTGCCAGCGCAGGACGGTGACATCTACATAGGCGGGATCGAGCTCGATGGCGTGGCAGACACGGCCCGTGGTCTCTGCCGCGATCAGGGTGGTGCCGGAGCCCGAGAAGGGCTCGTAGACCGCCTGTCCAGCGCTCGAATTGTTCAGGATGGGCCGGCGCATGCACTCCACGGGCTTCTGTGTGCCGTGCACGGTCTCCGCATCCTGATCGCGGTTCGGGATCTGCCAAAGCGTCGACTGTTTGCGCCCGCCGCTCCAGTGGCCCTTGCCGCGCACCGCGTACCAGCAGGGCTCGTGCTGCCAGTGGTAGTGGCCGCGGCTCAACACCAGCCGCTCCTTGGCCCAGACGATCTGGGAGCGGATCGCGAAGCCTGCAGCCTCGAGGCTCTGCGCGACCGTCCCAGCATGCAGCGCGCCATGCCAGACATAGGCGACAGTGCCGGGAAAGAGCGCCCAGGCCTCGAGCCAGTCGGCCCGGTCGTCGTTCATGACCTTGCCGGTGCGTTTGGTCTTGCCGCCGGCACCGCTCCGCCAGGTCGGATCATAGGAGACGCCGTAGGGCGGATCGGTGACCATCAGATGCGGGGCCACACTGTCGAGGACGCGGGCGACGTCCTCCGCCTTGGTGGCATCGCCGCAGAGCAGCCTGTGAGCTCCGAGGCACCAGAGATCGCCGGGCCGCGAGATGGGCAGGGCGGGGGGCTCAGGAACCGCCTCCTCGCGCGGATCGGCGGTGTCGTGGTCAAGCAGCGCATCCACCTCGCCCGCCTCGAAGCCGAGCGCGCCGAGATCGACCCCGAGCGCCGAGAGATCGCCGGCTTCGCGGGCAAGAAGCTCCCGGTCCCAGCCGGCCTGCTCCGCGAGCTTGTTGTCGGCGATCACATAGGCTCGCCTCTGCGTCTCGGAGAGATGCCCGAGCTCGATCACCGGCACATGCGAAAGCCCGAGCTGCCGTGCCGCGAGCGCGCGGCCATGCCCCGCGATGATGCCGTTCTCGCCATCAATCAGCACCGGGTTGTTGAAGCCGAACTCCCGGATGGAGCCCGCTATCAGGGCAACCTGCGCCTGCGAATGCGTTCGCGCGTTTCGAGCGTAAGGCACCAGTGCCTCGAGCGAGCGGTGTTCGATCCGCGCAGCCCCGGGCGGTCCTTTGCTGCCTCCATCCGCCATTCCTTCCCCCCAATCGTAATACGTCGCGCCGCTTCTGCGCTCCTGGGAGCATATTGTATCAGACACGACAAAGCGCTGAAATCATTCAATAATACGCACTCATGCGCACTCATGCGCAGGCGCCGACAGCGTGCGCGACGCTGGTCCATCTCAAGCGCGGCGTGGCCGCCATTCGGCCAGCGGGCCGAGAGCATGGGTTAACGTCTCTAGCGCTGCGTTGTCGTCGCCATCAAGCCAGTAAGCGGTGGCCCAGCTGCATCCGCGTCCCGGGCGGCGATAAGCGGCCGATTTAAGCGACAAATCCCTATAAGAGACCTCTATAGGGGAATGTCGCTTAAATCCGGCTCGCTCAAGCTCCTTCTGCGCCTGCTTCTCACTAGCGAAAAGCGTTGGATGAAGCTGTGCTGCATCCTTCGGGCTATCGAGCGCAAGACCCGCGAGCAGCATGCGCTGAAGGGGATCGGGCGCTACAAGCCGCCATGGCACAAGTCGGTCATGCACGAGCGGCGAAGCCACATCTGCCAGCAACTGCACCTCGAGAGGGTTCTCAGCTGTCCGGTTGACACCGCGCCCTCGGCCGATGGCCTGGATCAGTTCGTCGTCGCAGATCGCCGCACGGATGGTCTCGGCGTCTTCGTTCTCGTGGGCGAGCGTGCTTACGGCTCTGACCGTGCCATCGCGCATAAGGATGCCGCTCTTGGTCCGGCAGTAACCGCCGATCGAGACCCTGTCGAAGATCGCGCCGGCGATTGCGGAGGCCTCGCTATTCGAGGGGAGAGGGCGGCCGATGAGAATCAGGAGCGCCACGTCCCGCCAGCAGTCCAGCCCGGCGATGGCGTTGAAGTGCGCGGTCTCGACATCTGGAAGGCTGCGAAAGGCTGCCTCGCAGTCCTTATAGGTGATCACCAGGGTACGGCCGGCGCGCTGGGCCTGCCAGCTGACGTAGTCGACACAGTCCCGCAGTTTTGATCGGCGGCGTGCGTTCTCTTTCGGGGCGGCATGCGGGCTCTCGATCAGCGCCGACTTGCCGAAGCCGCCGGTGACAAGCCTGAGATGCATGTGGGGCGCCGAGGCCTCGATCGTCTTGGCCTCCACGCCGGGCAGCACCGCCTCAGCGAGGGATCGTCGAAGCGTTGCGTCGAGATGCAGGATGGGCACGTCCACGAAGGTTTTGTGGAAGCCGTGTATGCCCTCCACCATGACTTCGGCAGCCTTTTTGACAGACACGAGAAGCCGGCCGCTCGCCTCCTCGCCGCGCTCCAGGAAGGCCGCAAGCGTCCTCCAGAAACGGATGTTGCGCTGTGCCCTCGCGTTCGATGCGGCAACTGCTTTCGCCGCCTCCCGGGCATCCGGTGGCGCCCCGGGTTCGAGACGTGGATCGTCTATCCGTCTCCGTTCGAGCGCTGTCGCTAGCCGACAGTCCTCGGCGGTCACCCCTGTCCTGAGGATGGAAGCGCGCGAGACTGGGCCGACCTCGCTGGCCAAGAGACCATTGGCGACACGACCGCGGATCGCGGCAAGGTCCACCATGCCCGTGTCGACATGCAGACCGCCCCTCCTGCCGCGCCCGGGCAGACCTTCGACCCCGAAGCGCTCGAGCGCGATCCGGTCGGGATCCCGCCGAGCCCGCTGCCAGCAGGCCTCGTCGATCAGCAGCGCGCCGAACTCGGACGTGCCGACGGCGAAGCCGGTGAAGAGCGCGTCGTAGGCTGCGACGACAACATCCGCCTCGGCCACCGCGCGACGGTTCGCCTGCTTGAGGCAGGTATCGAAGAAGGAGCATCGCTGCCCGTTGCGGCTCTCGCAGGCCGCCTGATGTACATCGAGGCCTGCCTCGATGGCGATGTCGACGGCTTCAGGATCCCTGCAGAGCGGTTCCCTTGTTCTCGGATCGCGGGCCCGATACCCGCGATGAACGGCTACTCTCGAACCCGCCCTTCGCCACTCGGCGGCCGCCTCCTCTGCCAGGGCGTGTGAAGGGGTGAAGACGGCGATGCGGCATGGCAGCGCGGCGGCTCTCAGCCGCTCCTGAAGGGCGATCAAGTGCTTGCGAGCGGCGGCGCTCTTGCCGAGGCCAACCGTCGCCCGGATGCCGATCCTCGGCGGCGTCTCTACGGGATGTCGATGCCAGTCGAGGATGCGGCTACAGGCATCTGAGACTGTCTCGCCGAGCCGGGCGCGGGCTATGTCGACGGGAAGCGCATCGGGGATCGCTGGCGGCGCCACCGTCCGACAGGCCCGAGGCGGCAGCCGGCCTTCGCGGTGGAGCCGCAGCTTATCCCCGATCTTCCGGAGTGCATCCGCCGGGCAGTAGGGGCTACCGCCGGCACTGCGCGGACGGTCGAGTTCCGTCGTGGCTGCGAAGCGCTCCCAAACAAGCACGGCAAGCTCTTTGGTATCGGGTTCCATCCCGGCGTCTAGCGCATCGTGAACGGCGTGAAAGGCGATGGTGGAGAGCCAGCTGTCCCTTCCGTCCACCACGCGTCCCGATGCATCGCGCTGAGGCCCGGCTGCCTCTGTCCGGTTGCCGTCGGGCGTCGAGCCACGGCGCGATGCGCGCTGCTCTTGCTGGTCCGGGAACAGGGCTGCCACCTCGGCGAGGAAGGCGTCGAGGTCGTCGGGCGTGACCCCAGGCAGGTCGCAGAGCGGAACCTCGAGTGGCGTCTCGCCGAGGGGCCACTCGTAGGGGCGGTCGGTGTCGGGATGGATCCCGAAGGCGACGAGCTGCTGGCCCTGCCCGAGGACCTCGATGGTCGCCAGCTTGCGCTTCGGACCGGGCTCCACCGCGCGGTAGAGCAGCAGCCGCTTCGGCCAGCGACCGATCCGCAGCAGGGTATGGCCGAAGCGCGCCGTCGCGAGCCGGAAGATCTCGTGCGACCGGTCCGGGTCGGTGACGTCGATGTCGAGGCCGATCAGACGTCCTGTCCGAAGCCCCACGCCGTGGGCGGCATACTGCGGTATCCATGCCTCGATGGCGCGCTCGTCGATGCCGACCGCGGTCCAGCGTGGCAGCGGCGGGAACTTCTTTCCAGGAACGATTGGTAGCGGCTCGTAGCCGTTATCGAGCAGTTCGGCCGCCGCTTGCGCGAAGGTAGGATACCCAACGCCGATCGGGCGGCCGCTGGCCGCCTGATCGGTTGTCCTGCTCTGCTGTAGGGCGGCGTTCTTCGGCGCCGTCACCCCACCTTGCCGCTAGCGGCCAGCGAGATGCGCCTGCTCGTAGGCAAGCACATCGTGCGTGCGATAGACGACGCGTCCGCCGAGGCAGATGAAGGGCGGGCCGGTGCCGTTCCTGCGCCAGCGCTCCAGCGTGCGCGGGCTGATCCGCCAGCGCTCGGCGAGCTCTTGCTGGTTGAGGGCGTAGGGCTCATCAGGGGCGCCGAAGGGCTTCTCAGCCATCCTGCGCATCCACGACGTTCGGCTCGCCGAGGATGCGGAACACGGCGAGGAGCGCGGCGCCGTCTCGTGTCTCGCCCGCTGTCTCAATCCGGTAGCCTGAGCCGGGGGCAAGCACTCGGCCGAGCTCCCAGGCGCGGAAGAGGCCAGGCAGGCGTTCGCCATGGGCGCTCTGCTTCTCGATCTCGATCATGTCCCCTCCGATGTGAGGCGGCGCGAAGGCCGCGCAGTCAGAAAGGAAACGCCAGATGCGTCGGCGGATTGGGACAGGATCGGTGCCGCGGTCCTGAGGCGGGCCATGGCGCGCTGGTGGCGCTTGCGGGCGGCGTCATGGCCGAGCCCGCGGGCCTCGCCTGCCTCGCGCTGGGTCGCCCCCCGGACTGCCACGTCGACGACGAGGCCGGCATCGCGACCGACCACGGGCTCGATCGCAGAAATGAGCGCACGGCACGCGGCATCGGGGTCGTCCTCTAGGGGAACTCCCGCATCCGCTGCGAGCTTGTTCAGGACATCAGAAGGCTCCCGCAACGCGGCCTCGGTCCAGGTTCGTCTCAGTGTCCTGCCGATGTCGCGGTCGATGTTGCGCAACAAGGTAGCGGCTGGTCGGTTGATGCAACCACGGGCGCTCTCGCGGATCTGGGTGAGCAGGCGTGCCGCGATCTCCGAGACGAGTGCGCCCGGCTCGCCGCGGAAGTAACGGAGCCTTCGGCGGTAGATGGCGTCGAGCCCTGGCCAGAGGGCGAGATGCAGAAGGGTGGTGGCGGTGTCGCCGCTGCTGTCCGGCCGACGCGCCTCGGCGAGGACGGCGAGCAGCAGGCTGTCCTTCAGATCGCGGTTGCGGTTCGGATCATGCAGCCAGTCGATCAGAGCGACCGGGTCGCCGAAGGCCTCAAGGCAAGCATGCCGGCCGCGGAGGGCCTCGAAAGTGTGTTGCGTGGCGTGCTGGTCGAGCTGGCGGAGAAAGTGCTCATGGAGCGCGCTCCAGTATGAACGCATGGGACGCCTGCCTTTCGGCCGGGCGTCCAGCGCCTCCTCGTGGCCAGGTCAGGGCGTCGCGCGCCTCTTGGGAAGAGTGATGGGATGAAGGCTATGCCGCCGCAGGCGACGCCTCCTGGGCTAGCCCTTCGGGCCGGTCATCTGGTTGCGTGTGCCGCAGCTCGAGCAGGTCGCCTCAGCGGGAAACGAGGCGAAGTACTCGTGACGCTGCCCGAAGCGGATGTGCAGAACGCCGCCGCGGCAGACCCCGAGCAGCTTGCCGCAGCCGCGACAGCGCCAGGCAACGCCGGCTGCAGGTTGGGTCCGGGGGCGAAGAACGGTCGTCGAATGAGAGCGAAGAGATGTCGGCATGGTCGGGCTCCTGCGTTGTCGGTGCAGACGCAGATGCCCGGCGACATGTGAGACGGTGAGCCCCGAAAGGTTAGACGGCTGTGAGATCGTCGCGCCGCCGGTGCCTCGTGCTAGGCATCAAGCTTCCAGAGCTTCGGCCCGGCATGACGAATGTAGACGTCCTGCACCTTGGCCCATTCCTTCCCGAAGACCTGGCTCGGCCCACTGGCCCTGAAGCCTTCAAGCAAGTCCGGTGTCGCAACGCCGGGCGCGCCCTTTTGGAACGCGTCGACCAGCCGCTGCACCAGCAGTACCCGGTTGGCACCGACGACGGTGTAGGTTGGCTTTCCAGGAATACGGAGCACTGCGACCTGAGCGCCGCTCTGCACAAGGGCGACGCTCTCGCCGCCGCGAGCGAGGGCCTGACCACCGCGAAAGCTGAATGCCAGGTCCTCGGCCGAGAGCGCGTGGGCACCGTCGCCGTCGAGCAGATGACGGCCGAGGGGCGTCACTACGTTTGCTGCCAGATGGGAAAGCCCGGATGCACCGCAGTCGAGCACGAGCCCGATGCCAAGATTGCTCCGGCTGCGGAGGGCGTCGTTGAGGCGCGCGACGGTCTTCGTGACGTGGAGGCGGCGCGCCATGTAGAGCGGCACTTCGGTACCATCGATGTCCATCGTGCCGAGGAGCGTAAGATCGGGATCGATGAACTCTATCGACGCCGTACTCAGCAGGGGCTTGACGAGCCCGACGATCTCCTCGTGAAGCCAGGTGGCATTCAGCCTGAACCTGTCGAAATCCGTCGACGGCCGGTCTCCGAGGTCTTCGCCGAACGGGCTCGTCACGCGCACCATCCCGGGGGTTGCGGACGGGCTCAGAACGATCTCGCCGTGTTCGGTCTCGTCGCCCTCGATGAGCACGATGTCCTGCCGGTCGTCGCGATGAAGAAGACCGGCTGCGACCAGACGCTTCCGGTCGAGACCATGCTCGCGGAGATAGCTGCCGGTAACAGTGTCCTCGGTTCGGTCGAGCATCTCGAGAAGAGTCGGAAGCATTTGCCGAAGCTCTCGCTCATCGAGCGGCTTCAGCCTCGACATGATTCCCCAGGCCTCTAGCAGGGAAAAGCCGAGCTGGCGTTCGAGCGGATCCTTCATGCTCTGCAGGTTGCATCGCCTCGTGCCGGAGATGGTGATCTTTAGCGTGCGCAACTTTTTCTCCCCCGGCACACCATAACGCGCGGCGATGACGATCCGGCTGAAGCCATCGGCGGTTCTGACGATGCTGCTCTGGCCGAGATAGCGATCCGACACCTCGGAGATGTCGTCCTCGAAGGCGACCTTGAGTGAGAGCTTCCGCTGCCAGTTTCCGAGGCGGAGTTCGAGCTCGATCAACCTCGCAGCCTGCACGTCGAAGCCCTCGACTTCGGGAACCGGCAGCTCCAGAGACCGTCGGAAACGACCGAGATCGTAGTGCTTCCAGGTCAGCGGCTTCTTCGAGAGGTCCTGACCGAGTGTCTTCTCGGCGAAGCATCCAGCGATCATCTGCCGGACCCGCGGACTTTCGGCGCAGATCTCGATCTGCCGCATCTTCGGCGTGAAGATCAGCGTCGCCTCATTCGCAGGTCGAAAGTAGATGGTCGCTCTCGCACCGTCGTCTCGGTGGTCCGCCACGCTGGAGAGCGGGCCGCCGTGTCGGACGACCAGCATGATCGATGGCGGATGTCCCTCCGCCTTAGGCAGGGCGATGGCGCGCACGCTGCACCTGGTCTTGAGGTCGAGCGCTTCAGTGACGGCCTCGGCCAACGCCGCTTCATCGACCCCCGCCGCATCGACCGGAAGCATGCCGGCGTCCTCAAGCTCGAAGGCGTCGTAGAGCTTGTCGTTGTCACGGTGTCGACGAGCGAAGTGGAAGCTCTCCGCGTCCTGGAACACCGCCGGATGGCCCAAGTAGAGCCAACCGCTCCGGCACAATGCATCGGGCTGGCGCTCGTACTCGGCGTGGTCGTCCGGGCAGAGGCGCTCGTTGGCGATGGTATTGATCGACGCAGTGGCTTTGCCTTCGGCGAGGAAGAGAACGCTCCGGCAGCGCTGCTCAAAGGGCTTCAGATCCTCTGCATCATGTCCCGACAATGCCTCTATGATATGCGTTTTGGGATCCTCCGCCGAACTGACGTCGATCGCTGTGCGAAGATCGGGCTCGCCCCCTATCGGTGCCAGCAGCTCCATTACCAGCGCGGGCGGTGCTCCTTCGATCAAGGCATACGCGTTTGGGCCGAGAGCGCGCTTATATCGAGCCATCAAATTCCCCTCAAACATTCAATTCATCGGACTGCAAGCCGCAGCGGTTTTCCGAAAAATAATTCCATCGTCTGTGTGGGCTCAATTCTATTCAGTTTGGGGTGGTACTGTCCCAGTCATTCCGTCGAGGTGGCGTTTGTCTCTCAGTAGCCTTGAGAGACGACAACCGATGAAGCGACCGAACCCACTCCCGCCGCATCACCTATCGCCGACAGAGCGCCGAGCAGAACTCTGCGCGTTGCTTGCCCTTGGCCTCGTTCGGCTTCGTGCTCGACAGTCAAGAGAAGTATCTGACGCAGTCGTAGAAAGTTCGCTTCCATCCGTCCGCGACTGGAGCGGTCATGCAACTCCATCGCACGAGGAGACCGCATGACGACGCACGATCCTATCCCCGCGCGCCTGGTCGCGCTGAAGCGGGCGACGACGCTTGAACTGAAGAAGCAGTGGCGGGACCTGTTCGACAGCGAGCCGCCGCCATTCAACCGCCGCTACCTGGAGAGCCGATTAGCCTACCGCATCCAGGAACTGGCCTATGGCGGGCTGCAGCCCGAGACGGTCCGGCGACTGGAGCGGCTGGGCGAGGAACTTGACGGCGGCGATCGCAAGAAAAGCCGCATCCGCGCCGACGCCGTGCCCATCGCCGGCACGCGGCTGATCCGCGAGTGGCAGGGCGTGGAGCAGGTGGTCACCGTCATCGCGGACGGCTTCGAATGGCAGGGACGGCCCTACAAGTCACTCTCTGCCATCGCCCGCGCCATCACCGGCACACGCTGGAATGGCTGGGTGTTCTTTGGGCTCAAGAACCGGCGGGGGCGGACATGACCAAGCCCATCGTGCGCAAGCAACGTTGCGCGGTCTACACCCGGAAATCCTCCGAGGACGGGCTGGAGCAGGAGTTCAACAGCCTCCACGCTCAGCGCGAGGCCTGCGAGGCGTACATCGCCAGCCAGCGCTCCGCAGGCTGGGTGCTGGTCCGCGATCAGTACGACGACGGCGGCATCTCCGGCGGCACGCTGGAACGGCCCGGACTGAAGCGGCTGCTTGAAGACATCGAGGACGGGCTGGTCGATGTGGTGGTGGTCTACAAGATCGACCGCCTCAGCCGCTCGCTGGCCGACTTCGCCAAGCTGGTCGAGGTGTTCGACCGGAACGGGGTGACGTTCGTCTCCGTCACCCAGTCGTTCAACACGACCACCTCCATGGGGCGGCTGACGCTGAACATCCTGCTCTCGTTCGCGCAGTTCGAGCGGGAGGTCACCGCCGAGCGCATCCGCGACAAGGTCGCCGCGAGCCGCAAAAAGGGCATGTGGATGGGCGGGGTGCCGCCCTACGGCTATCGGGTTGAGAACCGGAAGCTGGTGGTCGAAGACGAAGCCGCGGCGCATGTCCGCTGGATCTTCGCCCGGTTCCTCGAGATCGGCTCGGGCACGGAGCTGGCACGGGAGGTCGCAAAACGCGGCATCCGCACGCCCCGCGGCAATCGGATCGACAAGAAGTATCTCTACCGGATGCTGAACAACCGCGCCTATATCGGCGAGGCGGTCCATAAGGGCGACAGCTACCCCGGAGAGCATGACGCAATCATCGACCGCGAGACGTGGGACAAGGTTCACGCCATCCTGCAGGAGAGCCCGCGTAAGCGCGCCGCCCGCACACGCGCCAACACGCCCGCGCTGCTTAAGGGGCTGCTGTTCGGTCCCGATGGCGCCGCGTTCTCACCGACGCACACTCGCAAAGGCGACAGGCTCTACCGCTACTATGTCAGCCAGACGGTGCTGAAGCACGGGGCCGGATCCTGCCCGGTCGGCCGCGTGCCGGCCGGCGAGATCGAGGCGGCCGTCATCGACCAGCTGCGCGCTGTGTTCCGCCAGCCGGAGATCGTGGCGGGCACGTGGAAGGCCGCGCGCGCCGACGCCGACGACATCACCGAGGCTTATGCCCGCACGGCCCTGCAGCAACTCGATCCGCTGTGGGACGAACTGTTCCCCGCGGAACAGACCCGCATCGTGGCGCTGTTGGTCGAGCGCGTCGAAATAGGCGCGGATGGGCTAAACGTCCGCCTGCGCGTCGATGGGCTCGGAAGTCTGGCTCGTGAGATGCTGGCCAGTAACGTTGAGGCCGCAGCATGACTCGCGGGGCTCCGATCTCCGAGACGGTGACGCTACACGTGCCGTTCCGCATCGTGAAGCGCGGCGGGCGGAAGGAGATGCAGATGCCGGACGGTGCCGCGCAGCCGCGCCGGACAGGCAGCACACTCGTCAAGGCACTGGCCCGCGCGTTCCGCTGGAAGAGGATGCTCGAGTCCGGCCAGTTCGCCACCATCGCCGAACTGGCCGAGCGCGAGGGGATCGCGGCGTCCTACATGACGCGCGTTCTGCGACTGACTCTGCTCGCACCAGACATCGTCGAGGCGATCCTGGACGGGCGTCAACCTCCGGAACTGACGATTGCAGGGCTACTGGAGCCGTTTGGGCTCAGTTGGCACGAGCAAGCTGACGGCTTGTTGACCCCCGGTCGGGAAGAGCAGCCGGCCAAGGACATTCAAATGCTGTAGGAAGCTTGAGAACGTAGAGTGAACATCGTATTATCCGGTTGGTCGCGTTCGGTGAGTCTGTCACGGTGCGGATCAACCGGCACGGAAGAACCGGCAAGGAGGGATTGAGTGGACAACATCGAAAAACGGAAGGCGCGAGGCGCGTTCTTCACGCCACCTGAGATCGCGCGCTATCTTTGCGATTGGGCTGTCCGCAAACCCACCGATACCGTTTTCGAGCCTTCTTGTGGCGAAGCCAGCTTCCTCATGGCAGCGGGAGAGCGGTTGCGGGCTCTCGGGGCTGCCCCTCTGTTCTGGAGCGAGCAATTGCAGGGCGTGGAGATATTCGACACCTCCGCCCGCAACGCCGAGGCTCTCCTGCAGGGCGCTGGCTTCGACGCTAGCGTGTCTGTGGGAGACTTCTTCGAGCATGATCCGCCGATTACATACGACGCCATCGTGGGCAACCCGCCCTTCGTCCGCTACCAGAACTTTACCGGCGCAGCCCGGTCCCGAAGCTTGGAAGCCGCCTTTGCTCAGGGTGTCCGGTTGTCGGGTCTCGCCAGTTCATGGGCGGCATTCGTCGTAAAGGCAGCGCTTCACGTCGCTCCCGGCGGACGACTTGCGCTCGTGCTGCCTGCCGAACTGCTCAGCGTCAACTATGCTCAGGAGGTCCGGCGTTTCCTGCTGCGCCGCTTCGGCCGCGTCCGCCTTATCATGTTTGAGGATCGAGTGTTTCCCGGTGTCCTGGAAGAGGTTGTCTTGTTGCTTGCAGATGGGACTGGCGGAGCGTCCTGCCTTGAGGTCCATCAAACAAAGGACGTCCGCTCGCTGGCGTCCGTCGACGTGGCCGAATGGATTCAGCACACGCCCACGGGAGACAAATGGACGAATGCTCTTGTCGCTGAAGAAGCCTTCACCACCTACCAAGGCTTGATCGATGAGCGCTTCGAGCTGATGCGCGAATGGGGTCGCCCCTACTTGGGTGCCGTGACCGGCAACAACAAATACTTCTCGCTGACACGAGCTGACGCTGTCACCCATGGACTGACCGATGCGGACCTTGTCCGCATATCGCCGCCAGGCGCGCGACACCTGAGAGGGCTCACCTTCACCGATGCAGTTTGGAAACAGCTGGCGAACGAGGGCTCGCGCTGCTTGCTGCTGTACCCGGGTGACAATCCGTCTGTAGCGGCGCTTCGCTACATCGAGGCCGGTGCGGATGCGGGCGTGTCTGGAGCCTACAAGTGCCGGGTTCGCAGCCCTTGGTGGCGGGTTCCCCTTGTCGAGGCACCAGACCTGTTCCTGACCTACATGAACCACGACAGGCCGCGCCTAGTGACGAATGCGGCTGGGGCGCATGTCCTGAACTCTGTCTATGGGATTCGTCTCGCAGACGGCAGACGCGAGGTCGGACGTGACCTCCTGCCCATCGCCAGCCTGAACAGCATCACGCTGCTTGGTACGGAAGTGGTCGGCCGCGCCTACGGGGGCGGACTTTTGAAGATGGAACCGAGAGAGGCGGACAATCTGCCGCTGCCATCACTCGCGCGCATCCGAGCTTCCGAACAGCAACTCCGAAATGCGAGGCCGCAACTTGCAAGCGCGCTGCGCCGTGGCGACGTAGCTTCTGCGGTTGAGACGGTGGACCGCATCATCTTGGCGGATGTACCTGAAGATGATCTAAAGGCACTGAGGCTGGCTCGCGAGATGCTGTTCCAGCGTCGACGCGCACGGGGAAAGGTTGTCGAGAGTTGATGGGCTCATAGAAGCAGCACTGAAGTCCGCCGGAGACAAGCCGGCGGACACCGCCAACGCACCCGCAAAGAAGGCTTACAGCGAGAAGATATCGAACGTCGTCGCCCTCGCCATTGCCGAAGAGCTCAGGTCACGAGGCTTGAAGGGCGCCAGGCCAGCGCCGCCTGGGGAGTTGGACACGTCTGGAGCCGAGCGACGGATGGCAGGGGGCATCGGCGCTAAGAAGGTCGACGTGACATGGGCGACGGAAGAGGCGGGTCTGATCATCGGCATCTCGATAAAGACCATTAACTTCCGCGACAGCCGCACCAAGAACTTTCAGAAGAACCTGACCAACCGGCGTGGCGACATGCTGTTCGAGGCGGTCACCCTACACCGCCGCTTTCCCTATGCAGTATTGGGCGGGCTCTTCTTCCTTGACCAAGGCGCCGCCACCGACGGCACCGACCGGCGCCGATCCACATTCTTGAATGCTCACACCAGGCTTCGCCTGTTCACTGGGCGGGATGACCCCGGCGGGCGGGATGAGCAGTATGAGCGGCTATACATCGTTCTGCTGGACGCGTCCTCTGGCCATGCCAACTTCGCTGCCTACCTCGTCGGGGAGCCCGACAAACCGGTGCCAGTTTCCGATGCGCTGGACGATCTGTTGCAGGTGACGGCCATCCGCAATCCGGACTTCTATGACTACGCAAACGGTGAGCTTGGCCCCCTCAGCGGCTAGTGGATTGAGCGGGCGCCTTCGACACGGAGCGGCCGCGAGCAAAGATGGGAGCAGGCCGTGAGCAGTTCGCTTCCGATCCCAGGCGCATTTGGTGCGGTTCGCACTAGGGTCTAACTTAATTGTCTAGCGAACCAATAACACATAAAAATCATGACCTTGAAAGAAATTCACCAAATCCGCGCAGTCATCAGGTCCGGAGAATATCGGCCCTGAGAGACCGCTTTTGGCCTACCAAGCACCGGGGCTGGTTAACAGCCCCTCCCGCATAACCCTCGAAAACAACGGGAAAATCGGGACGCGGCCGGATCGGGAGAACACTTTCGCAAAGGCGTGTGGCGGGCGGGATGGGATTCGAACCCACGGAACCCTTTTGGGGCTCACTCCCTTAGCAGGGGAGCGCCTTCGACCACTCGGCCACCCGCCCGCAGCGGGGATAGGCGTTGGGTGTCGGGCTTGTCAACGTTGCGGCGAGCGGGGGGATGGTCGAGGTTCGATTAAGGCACGGTGTCGGCTCGGTCAGGGTTGGCTTTGTTCTTTCGATGCCGCTGTGGCTGACGATCCGGCCTCGATCAGCGATAGCTCCAATGTCGGCGGCGGGGGCTGACCGGCAGGCGTTCCGAGGGCATCTGCGATGCGCGCTTGGACCTCGGCCTTTGTCCAGCCGGCCTGCAGGCGCCCAGCAAGCATCAGGCGCTCGGCCGTCGCTTCGCCCTCGGCCGAAGCGATCCCGTCGCGCACGGCTGCAAGCGCATCGAGGATGCGCCGCCATTGACCCGGATCGCCCGCCCCGCCAGAGGTGAGACCCGCGCGCTCGGCCCCGCCGCCACGCACGAGCGCCGTCTCGGCATCGAGGCCTTCGGGGAGGATCCCGGCGAGGCTTAGCCGGCCGTCGGCGAAGGCGATCGTCAGCCGAGAGAGAGGCGGGGCATCCGCAAGATCGATCTGGAACTGCCAGTGCTCCGCCGTCTGAGCCTGGTTGTCCGCCCCTTCGTTGCCCCTCGACATTGCGGTCTCCGCCACCGCACCGCCGGTTGCGAGGCGCAACGCTGTGCGCAGGGCCGCTCGTGTGTCGGCGGCGCTGAAGCCGCGTTTGAGCCTGCCCGAAAGCGTGACGCGCCGTGGCCCGAGCGTGATGCGGCCTTGGTCGATACGCGGCAGTGCCAGCGGCAAGGCTGCCATCACCTGGCGCCAGGTTTTGGAGGCTGCGGGTGTTGCGAGCCGCGTCGCTTGGCTTTGGAAGGCAAGCGTCGATGCGTCCTCCATTGCCGAGCGGTCTGCGCGTTTTGGCATGGGCGCGCGTTCGGGGGCGAGTGGGTCTGTCGTCTCCTCGCCCTCAACCATCGCAGTGCCGCCGGCCGAGATCTCCAGACCCGGCACCACGGCCTCGAGATCGGCGCGTTCGAGCCCTGGTGGCAGGATGCCGATGCCGCTGACGCGACCACCGGGCGCGATCTCGATCATGAGCTGCGGTGGTGCCGGGGCGACCCAGATGCTGGCCTGCCAGTCGGGCTCGACCAGGCTGCCGATCCTGTCGAGAGCCTCGGCACTCCGCGCGCGTCCTTCGAGCACCACGGCCTTGTCGATCAGGCTGAGCCGGCCCGCGGAGAGGAGAGCGAAGGCGCGGAGCGCCCGATGCGCCCGTCCTGTCCACATGTCGTCCGGCGCGTCGTCGCGGAGGGCAAGGCCCACCAGCGCGCCTGTCCAGGTCTTGGCCTCGCCCCCCTCGGTCGGAGGGACGAGGCCGGCTGCGCGCAGAAAGCGCTGGCGCGTGGCGCGGTCGGGTGCGGCGCCTTGCAGCGTGACGGCGCCATCGAGGCTGCGCGTCGCGGTGAGGCGATAGGGTTCCGATGGCGGCTCGGACGGCAGGGCTGCCGGTTCGGCTCGACCCAATGCCGCCATTGCGATCAGTGGTAGTGCGGCCGCCACGGGTGCGAGGCGGCGCCAACCCTGCCATCGACCGGTTGCGCGCCCTCCTATCGCGCGTTTCATGGCCCCGCCCGCCCGCCTTGCGATGGACGGCGCAGATGCGCCTCGCGCCAGGCGATGTAGAGGGTTGCTGCGATGATGACGGCGCCCCCCGTCAGCGTGGCGAAGTCCGGCACTTCATCGAACAGAAGATAGCCGGCAACCCCGACCGTGACGAGCCTGAGATATGTGAAGGGTGCAAGAAAGCTCGCATCGCCAGTGGCATAGGCCTTGATGTCGGCAAAGGTCCGAAGCGACGAGCTCGCCACGATGATGCCGATCAGGATCCAGGTCTCGACGCTTGCCGGCAGCTCCCAGAAGAAGAGCGCCGGTGGCAGGGTCGCGATGCCGACGATGACCGAGGAGCTGACGAAGACCGCGTTCGCCCCGTCCCGGTCGCTCGCCATCCGGCCAAGGACGAGGGCGAGCGCGAAGCACATCGACGAGGCGAGTGCGAGGAGCATCGCGGGCTCGATCACGCCAGTATCGGGCCGCAGAATGATAAGCGAGCCCAGAAACCCAGCGAACACAGCACCCCAACGCCGCGCGCCCACGCGTTCGCCCAGAAGCGCCATCGCCGTCAGCGTCGCGAAGACGGGTGCCATGAAGAACAGGGAGGTGGAGGTGGTGAGCGGCAGCGCGCTGATCGCGAAGAAGCCAAAATTGAGCGCCCCGGTCATGACGATGCCCCGGGCGAGGTGAAGCTGCCAGGCGGTGAAGCGGAGGGGCGGGCCGCCGCCCTTCGAGAAGCCCAGGAACAGCGGCAGGATGCCGAGCATTCCGAAGGCTGAGCGCAGGAAAGCCAGCATCACGCTATGGATCTCGGCCGTGACCGCACGGACGCCTAAGGTCATCGCCGTCGCGCCGACGACGGATACGAGGATCCAGACCACCGCCGCACTCTCTCCGGAGAGCTGGGCGCTGCCGTCTAGGCTGGTTGAGCGTGGCATGGCGCTTCGTTTCGGGATCACGCCTCAGACTTGCCCCTTTCCCTCGCTGTGGCAAGCGGTGCAGGGTCTTGCGGCGGAGCTTTGAGGCACGGAGGCGGCGATGCCGGGGCGAGAGATCGGGAGCGTGAAGCGCGTGTCTTGGGCTAAGATGCTGATATCATGCGCTCTTCCTGCTGTGCTGATCGTTGGGGAAACCGGCCAGGCGCGGGCGGATCGCTTGGCGGACCTCGTGTCGCAATGCGCCTCGCCTCGGACGGCTGCGGCGGATGTGATCTCGATCTGCGAGGCGGCGCTCAAGGCCGATGACGGTCGTTTGTCGGACCAGAACCGGGCCGCGGTCCACTACAATGCCGGTGTCGCGGCGCTCGATATGGGGCGGGAGGTGCTGGCGGAGCAGTATTTCGACAATGCGATCCAGCTTTCTCCGGATATGGCCGAGGCCTGGGTCAGCCGCGGTTTGGCACAGGCGGCGCAGGGCCGTTCCGACGCGGCGGCGGCGAGCTATGACGGCGCGATCGCGCGGGATCCGGATGCGCCCGGCCCGTTTCTCGCCCGTGGGCGACTGCGCGCGGAAGAGGGTCAACTCTCTGAGGCGATTGAAGATTATACGGAAGCGCTCGCCCGGGAGCCCGATTGGGAGGCCAGCTATTTCGAGCGTGGACGGGTGCTTCTCGCGCTCGGTCGCTATGGCGAGGCGGAGCGCGATTTCTCGGCCGTGATCGCGCGACGGCCCCGCGATCCGGGCCCCTGGTTGGCGCGGGGCGAGGCGCGGGCGGCGAACGGGGTGGCGGCGGCGTTGAACGATTTCGACCGCGCCGTGCTGCTAGCGCCGGAATGGGGTGCTGCGCGCTATGCGCGGGGGCTTTATCTTGAGGCTGCCGGGGATGCGGATGCGGCGTCGGCCGATTTCCTGCGCGCCTATCAGCTTGGTCACAACGCGCCAGGGTTGCAGGAGAGAGTAAGGGCGCTTTCGGGCGGTTAGAGGGGCCCATTTCAGTCATGGTCGTCATCGTTCGAGACGACCATTGGCGACTTCGCTACCGGCCTGCGAGGTGTTTTGGCGACTTTCGACGACGACTTGGCGACCAAATCGGCGAACGAGCCGGGATCATCTGTGAAGCTGCGAGGTGGCGTGCTGCGGCGCAGGTGAACGGCGGCTCGGAAGACGGGTGGTTCTTACAACCGCGCAAGCCCCGCTCTGCTGGCTCATCGAGACGCTCGCAGGGCTCCGCGCCCACCCACGTCAGGCTAGGCATGAAACCCCTAACCGGCTCCGAACGCTCACGACGAAAAATGCGCAACGGGCAAGCGCTTCGATGCCCGGTCCTTAGCGCTTTGTTTGTGAGACTCACGGAAACCTGTCGTGGGAGGGGGCGCTCGGGAGCTGGTTTTTCGATCGCTGTGCCACGAAGGCTGTCGGCTCAGCCGGCAAGGAGGCTTGGAAGCCAGAGGGCGAGGCCGGGGACGGCCACAAGGAGGGCAAGCCGGGCGATATCAGCCAGCACGAAGGGTGCGACACCGCGCCAGATCGTGGCAAGCGGCACATCGCGCGCCGCGCCGCGTACCACGAAGAGGTTGAGGCCGACCGGCGGGGTGATGAGGCCGACTTCGACGGCGGTGACCGCCAGGACGCCGAACCAGACAGGATCGAAACCGGCGGCCGTGGCGAGCGGCGCGAAGATCGGGACCGTGAGCAGGATCATCGCCAGGCTGTCCATGAAGCAGCCAAGCACGAGGTAGAAGAGGATGATCGCGAGGATCAGCCCGTTCGGCCCGATCCCTATTTCGAGCACCCAGCCCTCGAGCGCCGCCGCGAGGCGCGAGACGCTGAGGAAGTAGCCGAACGCCTCCGCCCCGATCAGGATGACGAAAAGCGTGGCGGAGAGCGCCACCGTCTCCGAAAAAGCCTTGCCGATCTCGCGGGCACCGAGGCCCCGGAGGAGGGCGAGGCCGAGTGCCAGGGCGGCCCCGGCACCGGCGGCTTCGGTCGGTGTGAAGAGGCCCGTATAGATCCCGCCCATGACGAAAACGAAGAGTGCGAGGGCGAAGAGCGCCCCGCCTCGTCCCGCCGCCCCTTCGCCGGTCTTTACGGGTGCGAGGCCGCCCGGTTGCCAGAGCGGTGCGATGGCCAGGACGGCCAGCGCATAGAGCGCGAGGCCCAGGATTCCCGGGATCAGGCCTGCGAGGAACATCTCACCCACCGACTGCTCCATGACGAGCGCGTAGAGCAGAAGCGCGATCGAAGGCGGGATCATGATGCCGAGCGTGCCACCCGCTGCGAGCACGCCTGTCGCGAGGCGGAGATCGGTGCCCGCTGCACGCATCTCGGGCAGGGCGACGCGGGCCATGGCGGAGGCCGTGGCGAGCGAGGAGCCGGAGGCGGCGGCGAAACCGGCGCTCGCGCCGAGGCCTGCCAGGGCAAGCCCGATCGGCCGGCCGCCCGAGACCTTGCGCGCCGCCGCGAAGAGGTCGCGCCCGATGCCCGCCCGCGCGACGAGCGCGCCCATCAGGATAAAGAGCGGGATGACCGTGAAGCCCGGATTGCCCGCCGTCTCGAGCGCGGCGCGTTCCAGGATGCGGAGCGCAGGTTCGGGTCCGATCAGAAGCGCGAACCCGCTAAGGCCGACGACGATCATCGCGAGGCCCACTGGGCAGCCGAGGGCGAGCATCAGGACCATGAGGCCGATGCCTGCGAGACCCGTGGCCTCAGCGCTCACCCGGCTCTGTCCTGCGCGTCGCTAGGCCCGAGCGATGCAGCGAGCGCCGCGATGGCGAGAAGCGTGGCGGCGAGGGCTGCGAAAGCCGTGAAAGGCCAGAGGGGCCAGCCGAGATCTTGGCTCAGATGGCGGGCTGCGACCTCGGTCGCGGCGCGGTCCACAAGGAGCCAGGCGAGAAGGGCTGAAACGCCGCCCAAGATTGCGAACCAGAAACGCTCGATCCCGCGGCGGAGGCGATCGGGCAGGCGGTCGAGAAGAATGTCTACCCGGGCAAGGCCGCGGAGGGCGGCACCGGGCAGCGCTGCGAAGACGGTGACGCTGAGCGCGAAGCCCGAAAGCTCGATAGCGCCCGAGAGAAGCAGGTTCACCGCGCCCTCCGTTGCGTCGAAGACCGCGCGCGCGGCGACATTGCCGGCGACGATGACGAGGAGGGCGGCGAGACCGAGGGCCGCGAGCGTGTCGGTGGCGGCGGTCAGGCGTCGCATCTATCGCCGTCCCGGCGCGCCCGCAGGTTCAGCCGCCGAGCTCTTCGCGGCACTCCTCCACAAAGGCGAGGGCGGCCGCGTAGGTGGCGCGGCCGGGCAGGCCTAGAGCCTCCAGCTCGTCGAGATAGGCCTCTCGCGCCCGGGTTGCCGCTGCGTCCCAATCGGCCCGCTCGGCAGCGGCGATTTGGTGCAGATTGCCGCTGGCGAGGACCGCGTCGCGGGTCTGCGCATCGCCCTTGTCGTAAAGGCGCCCCGCGTTCAGCGCCCATTTCATCCCGCTCTCCGCATCGATCGCGGCCTTCAGTTTGGGGGGCAGCCCCTCATAGGCCCGCTTGTTCATGGTGGCGACGAAGGCGAGGGCGTAGAGGCCGAAATCCGTGTGATGATCCGCCAGCTCGTCGACGCGGAAGACGCGCACGGCCTGCCAGGGCAGGAGGAAGCCGTCGATGGTGCCGCGCTCCGCCGCTTCGTAGATGCGCGGGGCCGGCATGCCGACGGGTTCGGCGCCGAGTTCTTCGAGGAGCTTGCCGATCACGGCGGTCGGTCGGCGGAGCTTGAGCCCCTTGAGGTCGGCAAGCGTCGTGACGGGCGTCTTGCGTGTATGGATGTGTCCCGGACCGTGCGTGTGGACCCAGAGGACATGCGTCTCGGCATATTCCGCATCGAGGGCGCCGGACTCGTACAGTTTCTGGAAGGCGCAGGAGCCCACGATGGCGCGGTCGAAGAGGCCCGGCAGCTCCATTACTTGGCTGAGTGGGAAGCGCCCGGCGGTGTAGCCCTGAACCGTCCAGGCGATATCGGTGATGCCGTCGCGGGCATTGTCATAGCCGTCGCGCGCCCGGCCCAGGGTTTGTGCGGGGTAGAGCGTGATCTCGACACCGCCGCTGCCGCGCGCCTCCACCGCCTTGGCCCAGCCGCCGAAGAGTTCGCGGTTCTGCCAGCTTTCGGCCGGCATGAAATGCGCGAAGTTGAGCGAGACGTCCGCCGCGGGCGCCTGCGTCTCGCCGAAGGGGAGCACGAGCAGGAGCGCTGCGGCGAGGAGGCGGAGGGGGCTGGGCATGGCGATCTTCCTGAACTTCTCGCAACAGGTCTCCCGGCATCACGAGACGGGCTCGCGGCCGGCGCGTCAAGGCCGAGGGCGCAGATGCGGCTTGCGGTGGGCGGTGCCTTGCAGTAAGCGCGCCCGCGATATCGGAAACGGGCCGCCTCTGGCCTTGGACAACGGAGAGACGCGCCATGGCGAAGGCGAAGTTTGAGCGTAATAAGCCGCATGTCAACGTAGGCACGATCGGGCATGTTGATCATGGCAAGACGACGCTGACGGCTGCGATCACGAAGTATTTCGGCGAGTTCAAGGCCTATGATCAGATCGACGGCGCGCCGGAGGAGAAGGCGCGCGGGATCACGATCTCGACCGCGCATGTCGAATACGAGACCGACAACCGCCACTACGCCCATGTCGACTGTCCGGGCCATGCGGATTACGTGAA
>JBCDFC010000051.1:0-23164 GCA_039178805.1 Pseudomonadota bacterium
GCCGCCTTCGCAGGTTTCGTTCCTGTGGCCGGGACGTTCTGGGACCCCGTGCCTCGGGAATGCGCCGATCCACAGCCGACCATCCTGCATATCCATGGCGAGACCGACCGGATCGTGCCTTTGGAGGGTCGACGCATCGGAGATGCGCGGCAGGGACGGCTCTCAGCCGCCATGGCGTTGATGGCCGGTCGTGGCTTTGACGAACTAAGCGCGCCGATCGCGATCACTGCAGGTGCCGGCGGCCAGACACTCCGCTGCCGAAGCGCGACAGCCGCCGATGCGCTGTTCGAGGTTTGTCTGCATCCCGGGGGTCACGACTTTCGCGCAGGCTATCTCGACTACGCCTTGTCGGTGATCCTGGGTCAAAAGGGCTGAAGGGCCCTGCTGGCGGCCATTGCGCGCATCGTTTGTTCCGATAAGCTGCGCCTCCCCGAATTGCCGCGCCGGCAAGAACGCGCGGATAGCTTAAAAGAACGGACGGGCCGATGAGGGTGACGATCGAGCGTGGGCTGCTGCTCAAGGCCATGGGGCGGGCGCAGGGCGTCGTTGAACGCAAGAACACGATCCCGATCCTCGCCAATGTGCTGATGGAGGCCGAGGGCTCGGAGCTTCGGCTGCGGGCCACCGATCTCGATATCGAGGTCATCGAACGGCTGCCGGCCATGGTGGAGACGGCCGGGGCGACCACGGTACAGGCGCAGCTCCTCCACGATATCGTGCGCAAGCTGCCGGATGGCGCGGACCTGACCCTCGCGCTCGAGCCGCAATCGGGGCAACTTGCCGTGACGGCGGGGCGCTCGCGCTTTCGGCTCGCCACGCTGCCGCGCGAGGATTTCCCGATGATGGCCTCCTCGGAGTACCAGGTCAGCTACGAGGCGAAGGCGCCGGTGCTGCGACGGCTCTTCGACAAGGCGAAGTTCGCCGTCTCGACCGAGGAGACGCGGTACTATCTCAACGGCGTTTTCCTGCATGTGGCCGAGGAAGAGGGCGAGCGGCATCTGCGCGCCGTGGCGACGGACGGGCACAGGCTGGCGCGGATCGATGCAGATCTGCCCTCGGGCGCGGATGAGGCACCGGGGGTGATCGTGCCACGAAAGACGGTGGGCGAGCTTCGGAAGCTGCTCGAGGACGACGAGGCGGGGGTTCAGGTTTCAGTCAGCGAGACCAAGATCCGGTTCGCGGTGGGCGATCTGGTGCTGACCTCGAAGGTGATCGACGGATCGTTCCCCGACTATACGCGCGTGATCCCAAAGGCGAATGCCAAGCGGCTGGAAGTCGATGCGGCTGAGTTTGCCCACGCCGTCGACCGGGTTGCGACCGTGAGCCAGGAGCGCAGCCGCGCCGTGAAGCTCGTGATGGAGCAGGACAAGCTCAGCCTGTCGGTCAATGCGCCGGATAGCGGTTCGGCGGCGGAGGAGTTGGTCGTCGCCTATCCGGACGAGGCGATGGAGATCGGCTTTAATGCCCGCTACCTGTTGGAGATCGCAGGCCAGATCGATCGCGAGAATGCAGTGTTCCTGTTCGCCAATCCCGGCGATCCGACGCTGGTGCGCGAGGGGGACGACCCATCGGCGGTCTATGTCGTGATGCCGATGCGGGTCTGAGCCGGCTCCAACCGCTCGAAAGCCTCCAAATTCTAGTAAGCGGAATCGCGGCCGGTCGCCGCGATGCTTTTTTCGGGATGGCTCCATGGCAGCACCGTGAGCGACGGTTTGCTCAGCGCATCTCCTGAAGTGCGCAGTTGGCTGGGGAGAAGCTTCAGGGGACTTCTTATCGAGCGTTCGGAAGAGTGGGCTGCGCGTCAAGGACGCCTGCGGCGCCGGCTCAGCCGATCGCTGCGCGATCCTTGACCCGCAACCCGGTCTTCCCTGCCGATTTCGATCCTCTTTTGGGAGCTGTGGCCGAACGCCGCGTCGCGGCTTGATACGGATCAACGCGAGCCGGCGGCATCTGGGCGAGGCAGGATGCAGCCGGGTGCGCGTGGCGCGCGCGCGCCGTCGCCACGATTGCCTGGAGGAAGGCATGTCGACCGTCGAGGACGTTCCGCTTTACGAGAACCGCCGACAGATCTTTCCGAAGGCGGTTAAGGGGTCGTTTCGGAACTTTAAGTGGTTCGTGATGATCGTGACGCTTGGCATTTACTACGTCACGCCTTGGATCCGTTGGGACCGCGGCCCGGAGCTTCCAGATCAAGCGGTACTCGTCGATCTCGCGGGGCGGCGCTTCTTCTTCTTCTGGATCGAGATCTGGCCGCAGGAGTTCTACTATATCGCCGGGCTCCTGATCATGGCGGGGCTCGGGCTTTTCCTCGTGACTTCGGTGCTCGGACGCGCCTGGTGCGGCTATGCTTGTCCGCAAACTGTCTGGGTCGATCTCTATCAGTCTGTCGAGCGGTGGGTGGATGGGGACCGCAACGCGCAATACCGACTGTGGAAGGCGCCTTGGGGAGCGGAGAAGACGCGCAAGCGGGCCATCAAATGGTCGATCTGGTTGTTGATCGCCGTCGCGACGGGTGGCGCCTGGATCTTCTATTTCGCTGACGCGCCGAGCCTTTTCGTCGATCTCTTTACCGGACAAGCCGCGTTCGTCGCCTATGCGACCGTCGGCGTCCTGACCGCCACGACCTTCGTTTTCGGCGGCTTCATGCGCGAGCAGGTCTGCATCTATATGTGCCCCTGGCCGCGCATTCAGGGCGCGATGCTGGACGAGAACTCGTTGATCGTCACCTACAAGGACTGGCGTGGGGAGCCGCGAGGCAAGCACCGCAAGAAGGCTGCCGAGGCGCTGGGCGACTGCATCGATTGCAACGCTTGCGTCAATGTCTGCCCCACAGGCGTCGACATTCGCGAGGGCCAGCAGGTCGGGTGCATTACCTGCGCGCTCTGCATCGATGCCTGCGACGACATCATGAAGAAGATCGGCAAACCGCGGGGCCTGATCGATTACTGCACGCTCGTCGATGCGGAGGCGGAGAAGCGAGGTGCTCTCCCGCAGCCCGTATGGTCGAAGATCGTGCGGCCGCGGACGATCCTCTACTTCTTCCTCTGGTCGCTCATCGGGGTGGCGATGGTCGTTACGCTCTTCCTGCGTGAGGACATCGGGCTGACCGTGGCGCCGGAGCGCAATCCCGTCTTCGTGACGCTCTCGGATGGTGAGATCCGCAACAGCTACGACATCAAGATCCAGAACATGCAGGACGCCACCGCGCGCTTCCGCGTGAGCGTGAAGGCCGACTACGTCGTGCGCCAGGCGCTGCAGGGCATGGACGGCATGGTGTTGGAAATCCCGGCACAAGAGCAGCGGCGCACCAAGCTGTTCCTTACGGCGCCGCCCTGGTTCGGCATGCCCGAACGCTTTGGCGTGCGGGTTTGGGTCGAGAACCTGACGACACGGGACCGCACATACTATGATACGCAGTTCAGAGGACCGGAGAGAGATGCAGACTGATCACGGCAGGACACGGGAGCTGACCGGGCGCCATGTGCTCATCATCTGTTTGAGCGCTTTCGGCGTGATCATCACGGCTAATATGGCGCTCGTCTTCGCGGCGACGGGCAGCTTCCCCGGAACCGTGGTCGAGAACAGCTACCGCGCCGGCGTCGGCTGGAACGATCGGGTGGCGGCGCAGGAGGCGCTTGGCTGGACGGTTCGGGCCGACTATGACGGCGAGGCGCTGGCCGTGGCCGTGATCGGCCCCGACGGCGAGCCTGTGCGCGGGATCGCAGTCGAGGCGCTGCTGGGCCGACCGGCAAGCGCAGTCGACGATAAGGAACTGGTGCTTGCGGAAGCAGACGGGCTTCATGTGGCGCCCGTCGCGCTCGAGCCTGGTAGCTGGCTCGTCGACATTCGCGCCGGGGGGGCCGAGGGGGATGAGACCGCCTATCGCGCGAAGGCTTCGTTCTATGTGCCGATCCCGCGTGGAGGCGACGACAGCTAATGCCCTTCGAGGCCGCAGAGCAGGTCGAACAGGGCACAGCTGCGATGCCTGCGGCTGGCTGCTGCGGCGGTGGCGTTGCGGCGCCGCAACGACCGGGCGCGGACGCTGCGGCGCGCTTTGTCCGGGCCGATGGCACAGGCCGGTCGCGGATCGATCTCATGGTGCCTTCGATCCACTGCCCAGCTTGTATCGGCACGCTAGAGCGCGGTTTGGCGGCTCAACCCGGGATCCATTCGGCGCGTGTGAACTTGACGGCGAAGCGGGTCGCGGTGGTGTTCGACCCGGAGGCGCTTAACCCTTCGAGTATCCTCTCGGCGGTTACCGATCTGGGGCATGAGGCGCGGGCCTACGACGCCGCTGCGATGGCCGCGCTCGAGCGCGATGCAGCAGGGCGCGACCTGCTCGCGCGGATCGGCGTTGCCGGGTTCGCGATGATGAATGTCATGCTCCTTTCCGTCGCCGTATGGTCCGGCGCGGATGGGGCGACGCGCGACCTGTTGCACTGGATCTCGGGACTGATCGCGCTGCCGGCGATTGCCTTTGCGGGGATGCCGTTCTTCCGCGCCGCCCTCGGCGCCCTGGTCGCAGGCCGGCTCAACATGGACGTGCCCATCTCGGTCGCCGTTTGGCTTGCAGCGGGCGTCTCGCTCTACGAGACTGTGCGGGGTGGCGAGCATGCCTATTTCGACGCTGGCATCAGCCTCGTCTTCTTCCTGCTGATCGGTCGGTATCTCGATCACCGGATGCGCGCGCGGGCGCGAGGGGCTGCGGCGGAACTCGCAGCGCTCGCGGCAAGATCGGCGACGCGGATCGCACCCGACGGGACGCGCGAAGCAGTGGCGATCGAGGAGGTGCGCCCAGGCGACCTGCTCGCCATCGCGCCCGGTGAGCGGGTCCCAGCCGATGGTGTGGTCACCGGCGGTGCGAGCGACATCGATCGCTCCATGGTGACGGGCGAGAGCGTGCCGGAGCGCGCGGCGCCTGGTACGGCGGTCCATGCGGGGATGCTGAACCTCTCCGGCGCGCTTGAGATCGAAGTGAGCGCGACGGGCGATGCGACGCTCTTGGCCGAGATTGCTCGGCTCGTGGAGGCGGCGGAACGCGGGCGGTCGCGCCTCGATGCCTGGGCCGACATCGCGGCGCGCCACTATGCTTGGTCGGTGCATGCGATGGCACTGACGGCCTTTGCAGGCTGGATGTGGTGGACGGGCGGCGACCTCTACCGCTCCGTCACCATCGCAGCGGCCGTGCTTATCATCACCTGCCCCTGTGCGCTCGGCCTTGCCGTGCCTGCGGTCCATGCGGTCACGACGGGCCGGCTTTTCCGGCGCGGGATCCTGCTCAAGGACGGCGCGGCGCTCGAACGTCTGGCAGAGGCCGACACCGTCGTCTTTGACAAGACGGGGACGTTGACGCTTGGCCGCCCAGCACTCACCGAGGTTGAGGGTATGGAAGATGGGGAGGCCGAGACTTGGGCCCTGGCGGCCGCGCTGGCGCAGGCTTCGACCCATCCCTTGGCCAAGGCTTTGACCGCGGCGGCGGCGGCGCGCGGCGTCGTAGCAGCCGAGGTCGGTGGGCTTACCGAGCATCCCGGCGACGGGATCGAGGCGACGGCACCGGATGGGCTCGTGCGCCTCGGCCGTGCTGGTTGGGCAAGCGATGGGCCAGCAACGGAGGGCGCCGCGCGCAGCACCGTGTGGCTTCAGGCTCCGGGCCGGGGCGCTGTCGCCTTTCGTTTCGAAGATACGCTGCGGGAAGATGCGCGGGAGACGGTGGCCGCCCTGCACGCACGGGGCCTCGACGTCCTCCTCCTTTCCGGGGATAGCAAATCAGCGGTCGCCGCTGCAGCACAGGCCGCGGGCATCGAGGCATGGTGCGCCGAAATGCGGCCGGCCGACAAACTTGCGGCCCTCGAGAAGCTCAAAGCCGACGGGAAACGCGTGGCGATGGTCGGCGACGGCATCAACGATGCCCCGGCGCTCGCATCGGCCCATGCCTCGATTTCACCGGCTTCCGGCGCTGATGTCAGCAGGGCTGCGGCCGGCGTCGTCTTCACGGGCGAACGGCTGGACGCCGTCGTCGCCGCCCGCGATGCTGCACGCGCCGCGCAGCGCCGCGCGCGAGAGAACGTCGCGATGGCTGGACTCTACAACTTCGTCGCAGTGCCCATCGCCCTCTTCGGCTTCGTAACACCTTTCGTCGCCGCCATTGCGATGTCGAGTTCGTCGCTAGTCGTCACGCTGAACGCCTTACGCGGCCGGGGAAAGGGATGAGCATCCTCGGCATTCTGATCCCCGTCTCGCTGTTCTTGGGCGGGGTTGGCGTGATCGCGTTCCTCTGGACGCTTCGCACGGATCAGTACGACGATCTGGAGGGACACGCTGCGCGCATCCTGCAGGAAGACGACCTCCCCGCCGCCCGATCTCCGTCGACGAAGGACGCACGGGCGGATAGCGACGCGACACCGTCAGGCGAAGGGGACAGCGACAGGAGCTGAGCCGCGCGCGTTCAGACCACGAGGCTGGCGGGGTCGGTTGTGCTCACCGACTGATCAACCCCCTCCATCCTGGCGTTTCGGCGTGAACGGCAGTGGCGTGACCGTTGCGGGCCTTACACCCTCGGCCGTTGTGACGGACATCGCCGTGCCTGCCACGGCTTCAGCAGACGAGACGATACCGAGAGCGATGTTGGCGTCGAGTCGGGGGCTGTGGCGCAAGCTCGTCAAACGGCCCACGGGCCTGTCACCAAACCTAAGCGGCAGCGGCGTTTCATTCGGTTCGAGCGGGTCGCCTGCAACTGTGAGACCGACGACCTTGCGCTCGGGCGGCGATGCGGCGAGCGCAAGCAAGGCATCGCGCCCGATGAAGTCGATCGGTTTGTCGAGAGCGCAGAGACGGCCGAGGCCCACATCGAAGGGCGTTTCCTCGGCGGTCATATCCGCCCCCCAGGACAGGATGCCGGCCTCGATCCGACGGATCTGCGAAACGGCGCCCGGGGCGATGCCGTAGGGTGCGCCCGCTTCCAGCAGCGCCTCGAACAACGCGTCTCCGAGCGTGGCATCCGAGAGGTAGATTTCGTAGCCGTGCTCCCCGCTCCAACCTGTGCGCGAAACGATCAGATCCGAGCCCTCGAACGGCACGTGGCTGAACCAGTAGTAGCGGAGCCCTTCGATCGAGGCGCCGCAGAACGCCCGCATCACGTCGGGCGAGGATGGCCCCTGGATCTGCATGACCGAGACACCGGCGTCGCGGATCGTAACGTCGAACCCACTCCCCACAGCCACACCTCGGGCCCAGAGCTCAAGGTCGCTGTCGCAAGTGCTGAGCCAGAAGCGATCCTTGGCCAAACGCAAGATGATCGGATCGCATAGGATGCCGCCATCGGGTGCGGTGATGAGCGCGTACTTGCACTGCCCGACGGCGCAGGCGCTCATGTCGCGTGGGGTCAGATATTGTACGAAGCGCGCAGCGTCAGGCCCCCGGATCTCCACCTGCCGCTCCCCCATCACGGGCCATAGCGCGACTTTGTTGACGACCTGCCAGTATTCGGCGACCGGATCGCCAAAGCTGCCGGTGATGTAAGTGCGGTTGTAGACCGAGAACTGCCGGCAACCGTGTCGCCATGCCGCCTCGAAGAAGGCGCCGCGCCTGATGCGCGGCTGAAAGGCGAGACGTGCGCCGTGATGGTTAAGGACACTCGGCGTGGAGGTCCGGGCGTCATCCGGTGGCTCATCGATCGCTTCGGTCATCGCGTTTCCTCCGAATCTCTGGCCAGTTCTGTTGTGGCGCAGTGGATGTCTCGCTTCGCATCGCCAGCGAGCGCTTCATGAAGGCCGACCAAGAACTCCTGGCCCGCCGGGCTTAGGGCTGTGTTTTGCCCATGGCTCGCCGCGACGATGACGGCCAAATCGAAAGAGAGTTTGGGTTCGAACGGTCGCCAGACGACACCATCGCTTAACGGTGCGATCCCGTTGATAACGTCGACAAGCGCGATACCCGCACCGGCTGCGACGAGGCTTCGGATAATCGCGAAGTAAGCGCCAGAAACCTGCCGTTCGGCCACGATGCCGGCATCGGCGAGGAGCCCGTCGATGCTGCGGTCGAGCGGATGGTCCCCGGTGATACCGATGATCGGGCGCCCCGCTAGAAGATCGGGTCGGATCACGGGCTCGGCGCTTAACGGATCGTCTTCGCGCAAGATGCAAACGCAAGGCAGCCTGAAGATGCGGCTTTCCAACCCCGCCACCGGCACGGGCGCATCGATCAGGCCGATATCCGCCTGACCTTCGCTGACGAGTGAGGCGATCCGGCGGGAGCTTCGGATCCTCAGGTCGACCTGGATGCCAGGATGGTTCTCGCAGAAATCGGCGATCAAACGGGGCAGCAGGTTGACCGCAGCGACCCCGTTGGTCGCGACCGTGAGGCCGCCGATCGCGCCTGCTCGGATCGCCGTCGCACGCCGTCGCACCTGATCGAGTGCGATGAGCCCGCGCTCAGCCTCCGCATGGAGGAGCAGGGCCTCATCAGTCGGCGCAAAGAAACCGCGGCGGCGCTGGAACAAGCGAAAGCCTAGCTCACGCTCGAGATTCGCGAGTGCGACGCTCACGGCAGGCTGGGTTACGTTGAGGCGACGTGCGGCGTTGGAGACAGAGCCTGCCTCCATCAGCGCGTTGAAGACTTCGAGATGGCGGACTGTCAGATGCATCGCTCGACAGGCATTTCACATAGCATCGTTTTATATTTCCATCATCGATCTTCAATTGACGTTATCGCAATCGCAACGGAGACTGTAGGTCAAGGTTGAGTAGCCCTGAGGTACCCTGCGGGAGGTGTCGCGCGCGTGAGCAGCAGCACGGTCGATCTTGATGCTGATGGAGGCGCGCGGGTTGCGCCGGCGTTTCAGCGCGCCGCACCCGATGCCGACAGCCTTTTCGCTCCTGGCTTTAAGACCGCATCCTACTGGCTCGACGATGCCCCTCCGGTCCCCGCAATGGCGGGACAGTTGCCCGAGGCGGTCGATGTCGTCGTGATCGGCTCGGGCTACACGGGGCTGAACGCGGCGCTTCAGACCGCGCGAGGCGGGCGGGCTACCGTAGTGCTCGAAGCCGGGGAGCCGGGCGAGGGATGTAGCACGCGGAATGGCGGGCAGATCAGCGCCAGTATCAAGCCGTCTGCAGCCATGCTCGGGCAGCGGCATGGCGGCGAAAGGGCCGCCGCGATCCGGGCGGAAGGGAGATCCGCGCTCGACTGGATTGGCAGTTTCCTCGCCGATGAGGGGATCGAGTGCAATTTCCAAAGGACCGGTCGCTTTCATGCAGCGCACACCCCTGCGCATTACGAGAAACTGGCGCGCGATGCGGCGGAGGCTGCGCGCAGCGAGGGGATCGAGGCGCATGCTGTTCCAGCGCATGATCAACGCAGCGAGCTCGGGACAGACTTCTACTCCGGCGGCGTCGTCTTCCCGCGCTTCGCAAGCCTGCAGCCGGCGAAGTACCACCGCGGTTTGCTACGCCGCGTTTTGGCCGAGGGCGTGCAGATCGTGCCGCATTGCCCGGCCTTGGGGATCGAGCGGGCAGGTAACGACTTTGCGCGTTTCGTGGTCACGACCCCGCAGGGCATGATCCGCGCGCGAGACGTGGTCGTCGCCACGAATGGCTACACTGGTCGGCTGACGCCATGGCTTAGGCGGCGCGTGATCCCGATCGGAAGCTATGTGATCGCAACCGAAGATCTTGGCAGGGAGCGCGTCGGGAGCCTGTTTCCCACCGGGCGCAAAGTCAGCGATACGCGCCGCGTGGTGTACTACTACGGCCCCTCGCCAGATGGGCGCCGTGTCGTCTTTGGCGGACGGGTTTCATCGGGCGAGACGGATCCGCGTGTCAGCGGCCCGCGTCTCCACGCGGCGATGCGCGCGATCTTCCCCGAGCTTGAGGGTGCCAGGATCAGCCATTCTTGGTCAGGCACGGTCGCCTATACCTTCGATCAACTCGCGCATTGCGGCGAACATGAAGGCGTCCACTACGCGATGGGCTACTGCGGCTCTGGCGTGTCGATGGCGAGCTATCTGGGGATGAAGACCGGGTTGCGCGTGCTTGGCGAGGCTGAGGGAAAGACCGCCTTCGACGGCCTGCCCTTCCCGAGCCGCCCACTCTATGCCGGCCGGCCGTGGTTTTTGCCCGCAGCAGTCGCTTGGTATCGCTGGCGCGATGAGCGCGCGGTCCGCCATGCGCAAAGGAGGTCAACAGGGCGCTCAGGATAGCAGCGAGGGCGGCGTGAAGCACGGCGGCGTACGAACCGCGCGTCGTCCCCGGCAAGACAAAACTGGGTGAGACTGCGCCCCGCGCAAAACAGGGGCGCACAAAAACAAGGAGGATACCACCATGTTCCACCACACCATCGCCGCAGCCGCGGCCGGCCTGCTTCTGGCATCGACAGCACTCGCAGCGGACAAAACGGTCACCATCGCCTCTTGGGGCGGATCGTATCAGGAGGCGCAATCCAAAGCGCTGTTCGAGCCTGCGGCGGCCGATACTGGCATCGTCGTCAAGCAAGAGACCTATGGCGGCATGTCCGATGTTCGGCTGCAAGTGCAGACGGGCGCGGTGACGCTCGATATCGTGGCCTCAGGCTCTGGTTCCGCCGCGCGGGCGGCGGCTGAGGGGCTGCTGGAGAAGCTCGACTACTCGGTGATCGATGTCTCCGAGTTCATCCCCGGCCTCTACACCGATTACTGCGTCGGCGGTGACGTCTTCTCCACCGTCTTCGCCTGGAACACCGAGACCTTCCCAGATGGCGGTCCGCAAAGCTGGGCAGATTTCTGGGACGTCGAGAAATTCCCTGGCACGCGCGCCTATCGCGGCAAAGTGGCCGGTGCGCTTGAGCCAGCACTCCTTGCCGATGGCGTCCCGCCGGATCAGGTCTACGAGGCTCTGGGCTCGGAGGAAGGGATCGAGCGCGCGCTCGACAAGATCCGGGAGCTTAAGCCCCATATCGCTGTGTTTTGGACCAGTGGCGCGCAGCACGCCCAGCTCATGAAGGACGGCGAGGTCGATATGACGACCGGCTGGAACGGCCGGTTCGACAATGCGCTGAAGGACGGCGCCCAGGTGGCCTACAGCTTCAATGGCGCGCTCCTCGACTATGATTGCTTCGCCATTCCGAAGGGGGCGCCTAACAAGGACACCGCCATGGCGTTCCTCGCTGAGATCTCGAAGGCGAAGTATCAGGCCAACCTGCCGCTTCACATCACCTACGGCCCCACGAACCAGGCGGCCTACGCGATCTCGACAGCGGGCGAGGACATCCTGAAGGCGCTGCCGTCCTATCCGGACAATGCGGCCAAGCAGCTTCCCGTGAGCCTTGACTGGTACGCCAAGTGGGAGACCATCGCGGCGGAGATGTACCAGGAGATGCTGACCGAGTAAGCGTCACGGTCACTCCGGGGGCGGCGGATGTCGCCCCTGGGATGCCCAAGGTTGGCCGGGACGGGGGGAGGTGCTGATGACTGCGACGGCGGGCGACGCACTGCCCATCGCCATCCGCGGCGTGACTAAGAGGTATGGCAGCGTCCACGCGCTCGACCATGTGAGCCTGGACGTGCGCAGCGGCGAGTTCCTGACGCTGCTGGGCCCGTCCGGCTCGGGCAAGACCACGCTCCTCATGGTGCTGGCGGGGTTCACCCGGCCCGATAGCGGTAGCCTGAAGTTCGGCGGCGAGGAGATCATCCGCAAACCGCCGCATCAGCGCGATCTGGGGATGGTGTTCCAGAACTACGCCCTGTTCCCGCATATGACGGTGGCGGGGAATGTCGGCTACCCGCTGCGCATCCGTAAGGCGCCGTCGGCCGAGATCGAGAAGCGGGTCGAGCAGGCGCTCGAAACGGTGCAGCTTGGCGGCTACGGCGCAAGGCGCATCACGCAGCTTTCGGGCGGGCAGAAGCAGCGCGTAGCACTCGCCCGCGCCATCGTGTTCGAGCCGCGCATCCTGTTGATGGATGAGCCGCTATCGGCCCTCGACAAGAAGCTGCGCGACCGGATGCAGATCGAGCTTCGCCACCTGCACGAACAGCTCGGTATGACGACGGTCTATGTCACGCATGATCAGCGCGAGGCGCTGACGATGTCGGACCGGATCGCCGTCATCAACCATGGGCGCTTAATGCAGCTCGCCGAGCCACGGGAGCTCTACGATCGGCCAGCGAACCGCTTCGTGGCGGATTTCATCGGCGAGAGCGCGTTCCTGCCGGCGGAGCGTCAGGGGAACGCCGTGCTCTGCCAGGGCAAGCTGCTGGCGCATGAAGGGGCGGCGCCAGAGGGCAATCGCCTCATGCTGATGATGCGGCCTGAGCGGCTGCGCCTGGTGAACGGAGAGGACGGGCCCGAGACCAACCGCTTCGACGCGACGGTCGAGGAAGTGGTCTATCAGGGCGATAGTTTCCTCATGCAGGCCCGGCTGCAGGACGGGACCATCGTCTCGCTCCGCGACGTGGTGCGGCGGGACACGCTGGCCGGCCTGCCTGATGCGGGCGCGCCCGTGACGCTCGGCCTCCATGCCCGCGACACCGTCATCATTCCGGATAGCGAGGGCTGAGGATGGCGGAGAGTGCGATCACCGGCGCCTACCCCGCCGCGGCCGAGGCTGACAATACCGAGGGCCTCCGCAAAGACGCGTGGCGCGAGCAACTCTCGCTTTTCGGGCTCTGCTCGCCTGCCTTGCTTCTGGTGCTCATCATCCTCGTCGTGCCGGTCGGTTGGCTCTTCTATGTGAGCTTCATCGGCGCGGACGGCTCCTTCAGCCTCGAGAACTATGAGCGCATGTGGGAGCGGAAGTCCTATGCGCGCATCTTTTGGACGACCTTCGAAGTCAGCATCCTGACGACCGGGATATGCATCGCGCTCGGCTACCCCTTCGCCTATTTCCTGTCGCAGCTCCCAGCGCGGGCGGCGAACCTATGCCTCATCGCGGTGTTGCTGCCGTTTTGGACCTCGCTCCTCGTGCGCACCTATGCCTGGCTCGTGCTGCTGCAGAAGCGGGGACTGGTGAACGACTGGGCCATCGGCATCGGGCTGTGGGAAGAGCCGCTGAAGTTCGTGCACAACATGACAGGCACGCTGATCGGTATGGTGCATATCATGCTGCCGTTCCTGATCCTGCCGGTCTACAGCTCGATGAAGGCGATCAATACCGACTACCTCAAGGCCGCCTCGAACTGCGGTGCGGGGCCGGTGCGGGCCTTCTGGACCGTGTTCTTCCCGCTCTCGCTACCCGGGCTCTTCGCCGGATCGCTGATCGTCTTCGTGCTCTGCCTCGGCTTCTTCGTGACGCCGGCGGTGCTGGGCGGGGGCAAGGTGATCATGGTTTCGATGAAGATCGCCTCGAATGTTGAGCTCTTCGTCAATTGGGGCGCGGCGAGCGCGCTCGGCGTGGTGCTTTTGATCATGACGATGCTGATCCTCTGGATCGCGGCGCGGTTCGTGAAGCTCGATCAGCTCGCGGGCGGTGGTCACTGATGCGCGCCTGGTTCGATAGCCCGGCATCGGAAACGCAGATCACCCATGGTCAGCGGCTCTGGCTCTACATCTTCGCGGGCATCATGATGGTGCTCCTGGTGGCGCCGACGCTGATCGTCGTGCCGATGAGCTTCTCGGACAGCCAGTATCTGCAATTCCCGCCCGAAACCTGGTCGACGCGCTGGTACGACCACTATTTCGGCTCGCCCGAATGGATGTCGGCGACGGCGACCTCGCTGACGGCGGCGGTGCTAACGATGCTGCTGGCCACGCCGCTTGGCGTGCTCGCGGCTTATGGGCTGCATGCCTCCGAGATGAAGGCGGGGCGGTTCGTCTTCGTGCTGCTGATCACGCCGATGATGGTGCCGCTGATCCTGATCGCGATCGGGGCCTTCTATGTCTATGTGAAGCTGCAGATCCTCTACACCATGCTGGGCCTCGTTCTGGCGCACAGCATGCTGGCCCTGCCGCTCGTCCTGATCGTGACGGCCTCGGGCCTTAAAAGCTACGACATGAACCAAGAGTTGGCGGCGCGCAGCCTCGGCGCCTCCCGCGCGCGGGCATTCCTGACGGTGACCTTGCCGCAGATCCGGTTCTCTGTAATCACGAGTGCGCTGCTTGCCTTCCTCACATCCTTCGACGAGGTGGTCGTTGCCATGTTCATCTCGGGCGGGGACAACGCAACGCTGACGCGGAACATGTTCAATGCGCTCCGCGATCAGATCGATCCCACAATTGCCTCCATTTCGACCGTGATGATCGTGATCACCACGGGCCTGATGGTGCTGGCTCAGATTTTCCGGAGCCCGAGCAACCGGTGACCCAAACTTATGATTATGTGATCGTCGGCGCAGGGTCGGCGGGTGCAGTGCTGGCCAACCGGCTGAGCGCTTGCGGCCGCCATAGCGTCCTGGTGATCGAAGCGGGGGGATCCGACTTCAACCCCTGGGTCCGCATGCCCATCGGCTATGGCCGGGCCTACAACGATCCGACGATCAACTGGCGCTATCGGACCGAGCCTGTGCAGAGCCTGGGCGGGCGCACGAGCTATTGGCCGCGAGGCAAGGTGATCGGCGGGTCGAGCGCGATCAACGCCATGGTCTATGTCCGCGGCCATCCCAGCGATTTCGACGATTGGGCGGCAGAGGCACCCGGCTGGGGGTGGGAGGACGTCGCCCCCTATTTCCGTCGCTTGGAGGATTGGTCCCGCGGCGCGGATGATTGGCGCGGCGCCGGTGGGCCCTTGGCGATCCATGATCCCACGGATCAGGTACACGCGCTCTGCAAGTCGTATCTGACCGCCGCCGGCGAAGCGCAGATCCCCTTCAACGCCGACTACAACGGGGCGAGCATGGAGGGGGCGTCGATCTATCAGATGACGATCCGCAACGGCACCCGCGCCTCCACGGCACGCTGCTATCTGCGACCGGTCCTTCGACGACGAAATCTTCGTCTCATCCGTCATGCCCATGTTCGCCGTCTGACCATGTCCGAGGGGCGCGTGACGGGTGTGGCCTATGAGAAGGACGGTTTGGCGGGCGAAGCGATCGCGCGGGCCGCGGTGATCCTCGCCGCGGGCGCGGTCAACAGCCCGCAGCTCCTTCAACTCTCGGGCATCGGGCCCGGAGACGTGCTGCAGCGCGCCGGCATTCCTGTGGTCCATGAGCAGCCCCATGTGGGTCGCCACATGCAGGACCATCTCGGGACCGACAATCTGTTCCGCGCGCGCGTACCTACGCTGAACCAGATACTGAGGCCCTGGACCGGCCGCCTGCGCGTCGGGCTCGAATACGTCCTCCGCCGCACCGGTCCGCTCAGCCTTAGTCTCAACCATGCTGGAGGTTTCGCGCGCAGCACGCCGGATCGGAGCATGCCGGACGTTCAGCTCTACTTCTCGCCGCTGAGCTACAGCCGCGCGCCTGCGGGTAAGCGACCGCTGATGCTGCCCGATCCGTTCCCGGGGCTCTTGATCGGCTCCAACCAGTGCCGGCCGACCTCCCGCGGGCACCTCGCGATTAGGCCGGAGCGGCCCGAGGGACCGCCAGAGATCCACCCGAACTACCTCGATACCGAAGAGGACTGGCAGGCCACCATCGCAGGCGTCCGTCTCGTGCGCCGGATCGCCGCCGCGCCGGCGCTTGCGGCCGTGTTGGAGGAAGAGCTGCAACCCGGGCCCGAGGTGGAAGACGATGACGCGATCCGCGGCTTCATCCGCGATACCGCCTGGACCGTGTTCCACCCCTGCGGGACGTGCCGAATGGGATCGGACCCCGCACAGTCTGTCGTCGATCCGAGGCTGCGGTTCCACGGGATCGACGGGCTGCGGGTCGTCGATGCCTCGGTTTTCCCGAATGTCACTAGCGGCAACATCAATGCCCCCGTGATCATGCTGGCCGAGAAGGCGTCAGACATGATCCTCGAGGACAGCGCCTAGTGGTTCGGCCCGAACGGAATGTGTCCTTCAGCGTCATCCCCGGGCCTGACCCAGGGATCCAGGAACCATCCTTGTTACACGCTGATGGCGGTGACCTGGATTGCCGGAGCGCGTCCTGCAATGACAGTGCCGAGGGCCTCGGCTAGACCACGAAGGCGGGAGCGGCATGCGGATCCTCAGTATCGAGAGCTTCTGCACTGAGTTTGTCGGCTTCGTTCGGATCACGGACGAGGAGGGCCAGCAGGGCTGGGGCCAGGTCAGCACTTACCATTCAGATATCACCTGCCAGGTGCTGCACCGTCAGGTAGCACCCTGGGTGTTGGGGCAGGACACGACGGATCTCGACGATCTTTTGGATCTGGTGACCGAGCGGGAGCACAAGTTCCCGGGCTCCTATCTCCGCCGGGCGATGGCCGGGTTCGATACTGCCGTCTGGGATCTGCGGGGCAAGCGGGCCGGCAAACCGGTCGCGGAGCTGCTGGGCGGCAGCGCGGGTCCGATCCGGGCCTACGCCTCCTCGATGAAGCGCGACATCAAGCCCGTGGACGAGGCCGAGCGGATGAAGCGCCTCGCGGGCGAGTACGGGTTCACGGCCTTCAAGGTCCGCGCCGGGGCGGAGGTGGGGCGTGGGCGCGACGAGTGGCCGGGCCGAACGGAGGAGATCATCCCCACCATGCGCCGGGCACTGCCAGGTGCGGATCTCCTGATCGACGCCAACTCCTGCTACGCGCCAGCGCAGGCGATCGAGGTCGGCCGGATGCTACAGGATCACGGCTTCGGCCATTTCGAGGAACCCTGCCCTTATTGGGAGCTCGAACAAACCAAAGAGGTGACGGACGCGCTCTCCATCGATGTCTCGGGTGGTGAGCAGGACTGCGACCTGCCTACCTGGCGGCGTATGATCGAGATGCGCGCGGTCGACATTCCACAACCGGATATCTGCTATTTGGGCGGTATCGCGCGCACGTTGCGGGTGTGTCGCATGGCCGAGGCTGCGGGCCTACCCGTGACGCCCCACTGCGCCAACCTCTCGCTCGTGACCCTCTTCACGATGCATCTGCTGCGCGCGATCCCGAACCCTGGGCGCTACCTCGAATTCTCGATCGAGGGGCCAGACTACTACCCCTGGCAGGAGGGGCTATACGTGGAGACCCCTTACGCCATCGAAGGCGGCCATGCGCGGGTAACCGACGCCCCCGGCTGGGGCGTGGAGATCGCCCCCGAATGGCTCGCCCATTCACAGTACCAGGCTTCGTCGTTCTGATCCCGGTGTGCCATCTCGTCACCCCCCGGCTCGACAAGGGAGACCCAGCGTCGCTTAGCTACCGGATCGGCCCTCGCCGTTTGAGATCGGGCTGCCGCAAACTCTCCCGGATCGCGGTCAGCACCCCGGCCGCGGCAATCAATGCGAGCCCGGCGAGGCTCATCGCGTCTGGCACATCGCCGAACAGCACGAAGCTCCACAGCACGACATAGGCGAGATAGGTGTAGTCGAAGGGCGCCAGCCAAGCGGGCTCGGCACTCTGATACGCGGTCGACAAAGCCATGTTACCGAAGAGATTGCAGAACGATGCGAAGAGCGCGAAGCCGACCGCGACGAGTGTGAGCGCAGGCCATCCCGTGCCGACAAAGACCAGATCCTCACGAAGATCCGGCACCGGGAAGACGCTGAGCGTGATGGAGCCGATGAGACCGGATGCCAGGAACGCCACCGCCACCGCGGCGGCGAGCGCCATCGGATGCTCCTCCCGGCAGGCGCGCCGAAGGGTGAGGACGTTGCAGGCATAGAGAAACCCCGCCAGCATCGGCAGCACCTGCCACCAGGTGAAGTCGTCGGCCCAGGGCCTGAGAATGAGCGCAGCGCCGACCGCCCCGATCAGCGCAGCACCAACCCGCCACGGCCCAACCCGCTCACTCAGCACCGCCCCCGAGAGAAGCGTGATCCACAGCGGATAAGTAAAGAGCCCCGCCCCCATCTGCGCGAAGGTGAGCACCGGCGCTCCCGCGAAATAGCAGAAGATGCATACCGTCAGGAACGCGGTGCGGAGCGCGACTGCCGCCCGTCTTTTGGGCCACAGCCGCTCCAGCCCCACGGCCTCCCGCCCCTTCCGACGCGCGAGCTCCGCCCCGATGCGCACCATGGCAACCAGGATCAGCAGGTTGAACCCTGAGCGCAGCGACTGAAACTGCCAAAGCGAGGTCTCCCCCGACATGAACTTCACAAGGCTGTCCTGGAGGCTCAGCAGCGCGATCCCGCCCGAGAGGATCAGTGCCGCCCGCATCCGCGCGGCCCGTCGCGCCGCCTCGGCCTCAGCGCTCATCCGATGGGGCAGTCATAAAGCGGGCTGGAAGAGATCCGCATAAGCCTCGCGCAGGTCCTTTTTCTGCACCTTGCCCATAGCGTTCCGAGGCAAGGCGTCGACGAAGACGACACGCTTCGGTTGCTTGAACTTGGCCAATCGCTCGCACAGGGGCTCGAGTACGCGGTTCTGCTCGCGTCGGGCCTCCGCCTCGGGCACCACGACGGCCACGACGCCCTCGCCGAAATCGGGGTGCGGGACACCGATGACAGCGCTCTCCACGATACCCGGCAGGCGGTCGATCTCACCCTCGACTTCCTTCGGATAAACGTTGAACCCGCCCGAGATGATCAGGTCCTTGCCACGCCCGACGATCACGACATAGCCCTCGTCATCGATCATCCCCAGATCGCCGGTGATGAACCAACCATCGCTTGAGAGCTCTTCCGCAGTCTTCTCGGGCATCCGCCAATAGCCGCGGAAGACGTTCGGCCCCTTCACCTGGATCATGCCGATCTCGCCCTCGGACATGTCAGCGCCCGTCTCCTCGTGGGTGACTTTCAGCGAGACACCCGGCAGCGGATGCCCGACCGTCCCGGCCCGGCGCGCGCCGTCATAGGGGTTCGACGTGATCATCGAGCATTCCGTCATGCCATAGCGTTCCAGGATCGCATGCCCCGTGCGCGTCTCCCACTGGCGGTGCGTCTCGGCCAGCAGGGGCGCAGACCCAGCCACGAAAAGGCGCATGCCTCGGCAGCGTTCCGGCGTCAGCCCCGCCTCGCCCAGCAGCCTCGTGTAGAAGGTCGGCACGCCCATCAGCGCTGTCGCCTCGCCCATCGCTGTCAGCACGGCACCGGTGTCGAACTTCTGCATGAAGAGAAGCGAGGAGCCCGCAACCAGCGTCGTATTCGTCGCCACGAACAGCCCATGTGTATGATAGATCGGCAGCGCGTGGATCAGCACGTCCTCGGTCGTGAAACGCCAATGCTCAGCCAGGACCGCGGCGTTCGAGCCGAGGTTCTCATGGGACAGCATCGCTCCCTTCGACTGACCCGTCGTGCCCGAAGTGTACAGGATCGCCGCCAGATCCTCCGGCCCACGCGCCACATCCGAGAACGCGGCCCCTTCGGGCAGATGGGCGAAGATCGAGCCGTGATCGCCCCCGCCCGCGGCCCACACCCCCATCGTTTCGAGCCGCGAACCGGCCGTCTGCGCATGGGGCCGCAAGGCCGCGGCCCTCGCCGGATCGCAGACCACAAGCGCAGGCTCCGCGTCGCCGATAAAGTAGCCGAGTTCAGCGGGCGTGTAGGCGGTGTTGAGCGGCAGAAAAACGCCGCCCGCCCGAATGCAGCCGAGATAGAGCATCAGCGCCTCGATGCTCTTCTCCACCTGCACCGCGACGCGGTCCCCGGGCCTCACACCAAGGCCGACCAGCGCTGCCGCGAAGCGTGCCGACTGCGCCTCCACATCGCCATAGCTCAGCGACCGTCCATCCTCGATCCGGGCGAACGGGCGGGCATGCCGCGCCGTATCGCCAATGCCGAGAATGCCTGCCAGGTGATTGGTCATGGGTCTTATCCTTGTGGGATCTGGGACAGCACCCATTCACCCAATCTTCAGCTCTCTCTCGAAGCCTGCCGCACGGGCGGGCGGGCCTTTCGAAAGGTTCTGTTCAACTACTTGTGGGGGCTGGGCTCGCTTGACGGGCCTGGCGGCGAACGGCGGAGGACTGGGCGATCTCCGCGCGCGTGGCGAAGGCTTCGTGGTTCTTCTCGATATCGCGGAGTTCGTAGAGGTAGTTGACCATCACGCCGCGGCTCTCTTTCTGCCCGCGGGGTGAGCCGTCGGCCTCGCCGTTCACGCGTTCGAGCCGCGCGCCATTGCCGAGATGGAAGCGCGCGACAGGATCGAGCGGCCGCCCATCCGGGCGCTTCGCCTCAGTCAGGTAGTGCGCACAAAGGGCAGGCATTGTGGCATCCTCCGCCACTTCTTGGTGCGCGAGCCAGCGTGCAAACCCTGGCACCGGGCTGAGCGTCACGAAGGTGTTGAGGCCCGCGAAATCCCGCCGCAGCTCCTCGACCACTTGCTTGATTAGGAAGCTGCCGAAGCTCACGCCCCGCAGACCGTGCTGGCAGTTCGAAATCGAGTAGAAGACGGCGGTCGTCGCCCGCGCAGGCGGTATCGGCTCGCGCTCCTCGGTCAGAATCGGGCCGATTGCCGATGGGATCTCACGGCAAAGCGCCACCTCCACGAAGATCAGCGGTTCATTCCCAAGCGCCGGGTGGAAGAAGCCGTAGAGCTGGCGATCCTCCGCCGCGACCCGCCGGCGCAGATCGTCCCAGTCCTGGATCGCATGCACGGCCTCATAGGCGATGATCTTCTCCAACACCGCCGCCGAGGTCTGCCAATCGATCCGTCGAAGCTCGAGAAACCCGCGATTGAACCAGCTCGAGAAGAGATGCCGGAAGTCATCGTCGAGCCCGATGAGTTCGGGCATGTCCTTGAGGGCCGCCAGAAGATCTTCGCGCATCCGTACCAGCGCCAGGGTGCCGCCCGGCGCGCGGTTCAAGAGGCGCAGAAGCTCCTGACTGCGCGGCTCCGCCGTCATGTGCAGCGCCCGCGCCGTCGCGGGGCTTGGATTGGCGAGAAATGCTTCCGAGGACAGGCGCACTTCTTCAAGGTCGGGCGCGAAGCGTTCGGCGAGGGCCGTCAGGAAAGCGAGCCGTTCCTCGCTACCCGACCGAGCGTAATCGTCCAGGATCGCCCGTGCGCGTGCCGTCCCGGTCGCCTCACCGTCCGAGCCCAGCAGGGCCTCTGCCCGATCGATGAGAGGCACCTGCTCTTCCGACCCGATCAGCGCGCGCCCCGTCTCGGTGATCCGAGCGAGCATATCGCTGAGAAGGCTCGAACTCTCGCTCATCGCATCGCTCCTCATCTCGGCCAGCAGTGGTCAGGTGACCGCCGGGCCCATAATGACATCCGGCAACCATGTCGCGAGCCCCGGGAAAAGGCATAGGATCAGAATCGCGATCACCATACAGGCAACGTAGGGCAGGCTGCCCTTCAGAATCGTCTTAAGTGGGATGTCGGGGGCTATGCCATTGATCACATAAAGATTGAGGCCCACCGGCGGGGATATCAGCCCGATCTCCATATTGATCGTCAGCACCACCGCGAACCAATACGGATCGAACCCCGCACTGGTCACGATCGGCAGGAGGATCGGCGCAGCCATCAGGATCACCGCGACCGGCGGCAGGAAGAAGCCCGCGATCAGCAGAAAGACGTTGATCGCCAGCATCAGCCACCAGCGGTTCACATCAAGCGTCCCGATCCATTCGGCAATCGCCTGCGTCACGGCGAGGGAGGACAGCATATAGCTGAAGACGCCGGCAGCGCCGATGATGAACAGGATCATCACGCTCTCGCGCGTCGAGTCGCGCAGCACGACCCAGATCGAGCTCAGCGACCAGAGCTTGTAGATCACGACCGCGATCAGCATGCAGAGAAGCGCGCCCACAGCCGCCGTCTCCGACGGCGTCGCGATGCCTCCATACATGGCGTAGAGAACGCCGATGATGATCAGGATGAAGGGCAGGACGCGCGGCATAAGCTCAAGCTTCTGCGCCAGCGTCCAGTTCTGCGGGCGGAGCGTGCCGGCCGCGCCCGAGCGCCAGGTGCCATAGAGCGACCAGGCCATGAAGAGGCCGACCAACAGCAATCCCGGGATCACGCCTGCCAAGAACAGCCGCCCAATCGAGGTCTCGGTCGCGATCCCATAGACGATCATCGTGACCGAGGGCGGGATCAGGATCCCGAGCGTGCCGCCCGCCGCGATTGAGCCCGAGGCGACCCCGTCGGGGAAGCCACGCTTGCGCATCTCAGGGATGCCCATCTTGCCGATCGCCGCGCAGGTGGCGGGGCTGCTCCCGCTCATGGCGGCAAAAAGCGCGCAGGCACCGAGGTTCGAGATCACGAGCCCGCCGGGCACGCGGGTGAGCCATCGGTCCAGCGCTTCGTAGAGATCCGCACCCGCCCGCGTCGAGGCGATGGCCGCCCCCATGATGATGAACATCGGGATCGAAAGGAGCGCGAAGTTGTTGAGCTTGCCGAAGAAGACCTCCGGCAGCAGCACGAGCGCCCGCATCCCGTCGAAGACGATCAGGAACCCGGCCGAGACGATCAAGAGACCGGAAGCGACCGACACGCCGGAGAACAGCACGACGACGGTGATGATGGCGACAATGGCGCCGAGCGCGAGGGGGTCCATTACTCAGCCGCCTCCCGCGCCGAGGAAGGGCCATCGCTGGCAAGTGTCGCGTCCTCGTCCAGCCCGAAGGGCGTGTCGATACCGACCAACATCGCGTACATATCCGCCGCAACCTGCAGCGCATAGAGGCCGAAGCCGATGGGGAGTGCTAGATACGGCACCCAAAGCGGTGGATCCCAGGGCGTGTTCGAGGTTTCACCCCAGTCCCAAGCTTCGTGCCAGAAACCGTAGCCGTGCCAGATCATGGCACCGATGACGAGCAATGTCAGGCTGAGCACGACGATCGCCAGCACCTTCCGTGCTGCAAGGGGCAGGGAGAGTGGCAGGAGGTCCACGTTCACATGACCGCGCAGATACTGAACGTACGGAAGTCCCAGCATCGTTGCTGCGATCACCATGTAAGTGACCGCCTCGGTCTGCCAGATCGTGCTCTCGTTCAGCACGAAGCGCAGGAAGATCATTTTGCAGGTGATGCCGACCGCGACGACGATCAGAAGAGCCGCGACAACGCCGCAGATGCGGCTGATCCAACCGATCACCATCAGAACGGGATTGCCGCCATGGCGCGCGGCGGTGGGAGCGTGGGCGGAGCCCGACATGACCTCAACTCCAACACACAGCGGCTTGCGCCACCGGCGGGTCGGTCAGCACCACGTTAGCGGGGAGGTGCTGTAGAGAGCCGGCGCCGATTGGCGCCAGCCCGTTTCTCGCGAGA
>JBCDFC010000052.1:0-23034 GCA_039178805.1 Pseudomonadota bacterium
CGAGTTTCCTCATGCTGAAGGGCTACCCGGCCGCTCCAAGGGTGTCGCAGAAGGACGATCCTGCCATCGAGGCCGATTGGAAGTTCGATCGAGCCTGCGGTGCCCTTGGCCACACCCCGCCATTGGCGCTCTCCGGCTTCTAGGTCTTCGACGAGACGCCAGCCAGCCCGGCCCGCGAAGGGCGCGAGATCCAGCGCCATACCGTGGCCGCAAGGCTCGGCACGGAGCAAGATGACCTCATCGCCGCGCGCCGCTGGATGCCCCGCGCCGAGAGCCGTGATCGACAGCGTGTCTGGCTTTGGTCGGATCCGACGCTCGGATGGTGTTCGTTGTTGCCATTCACCTTGCGCAACCGGGAGGAAGGCACCGGCAAACGCATCGCTGCCGGCGATAGGCCGCGATGTGCCCTCTTCAGGATCGACCTCTAGGATCCTCGTATCAGACGCGTTTAAGTCAATCTCAACCACGCGCTCAGCGGGACCGTGCACTTTCAGCCGCCCGCTCCACGGATGACTAAGGAGCAGAAGTCGGAGGCCCCGCCGCCAAGTGAGCGTAGCATCGCCGCCAGTCGATTTGAGTGCGAGCGGGAATTCCGGCGCGGCGGGCCCGACATCAACCGCGGACATCTCACCCCATCCAGGGCCGATCTCCACATCGGCGGTTCGTGGGCTCCGCTCAACATCAAGACCAAGAAGCCCGAGGAGAATGACTTCGGCACCAGCTGCGTCGGGGTTGCTTGGGCCGTTGTGACTTAGGGTAAGCGTTTCTTCGCTCATCGACTTCGCCCTCAACCGGCAATTCGCAGGGCTTCGGCGCGGGCATCGAAAAGAGCCGCGATCCCAAGACGCCCGGCAACGTCCGCCTCATCCACCGCGCGCGACAAGAGCTGAGCGGCGGCCTGAGGTGCGGCGGCGATCTTCTCGATATCCCCGGCGAGGAGCGAGGCATCCTCCCAATAGGGCTCGCTCATCAGCGAAGAAGCCTTAGGGCTTGCATCGAATGCAGACGTCGCACCTGCGAGCGGCAGCCAGCCGCGACCGACTGCCGTCGCAAGCTCCAATGGCCAATCCTCCTCGGGGTAGCAGGCCATCGCGATCGCGATCCCCCCGGGTTGCGGCAAGGTGAGCGCACCATCGTGCCACTCGAGCGCGAGGCCCATCTCGACGTCGCGCTGGAGTTGGAAACCCTCCCTCAACCGCCTCGGCAACAGCACGCGCGTCACGTTGGTGCCCGCGCGCTTTGCCAGCCAGACGGCGCCCACCATGTGCATGATGCCCTCGGCAACGCTCGGCGCTTCGAGCACCGCGATGTCCAGAGTGCGGCCGTGCGGCCGGGTTGCCCTGTTGCACGGCGGCGCTCCCAAACAGGCGGGGAGAGCGATCTCTTCGACCCCTTCGCTAAGGAAAGCCGACCGCATCCCAGCGACCGGACCGGCGACAGCGACTGCAGGAGACGATGCGATTGCCGCATTGGAAACCGGAGGATGGCCCCCAACGGCACCGTCTAGGGACCGGACCAAGTCTCGACGGTTGCAATCGCTGAGCTGTCTCTCACGCTCGCTTGTGATGTTTGCCGCCGTTGTCATTCGTGGGATCGCCGCGCGCCATGCCGCCTGATCTGCGAAGCGTGTGGCCAACGATCCGCCCTCGGTGCTCCAGCCAGAGACGCCGATCACGATGCGATGGGTGCGGGCGAGCACTGACAGGCATTGGATCAGGCTTTCGCTTGGTCGAAGCTGGCTAGAGAGAACAAGGGTGTGCACGCCCAGAGACTCAAGCAGGCGCTGGGCGGCGGCGGGCCGTTCCAGTGTGCTGGCAAGCCGCTCGTAGAGTGCTGTGTGGCGCGAGATCTCACCTTGTGCGGGCCAACCGACAAAGTCCTCTGGGCCGGAGGCTACGAACAGCGCGCCCAGTGGAGCCTGTGCGGATAGCTGGGCGACCACGGGCGGAATGACCGCGGCAGGGTCCTCCTGTGCGGCGGTATCGTCATCGATCGCGATCTCGTCACCGAGATGGATTGCCAAGTCGCCAATCTTCTCCGCTGCGAGATCGACGATGCGCGAGCGGCCCTGCCAGATCACGCGGACACTACCGGCAGAGGGGCTCTGCAAGAGCTCAATCCGTCCACCGCCATCCAAATGGCAGCGCATTCGGCCAGACTCGGTTCGCAACGCGCCTCCCACAGGGCCCGCAGTATCGAGGACAGCCCGCCAAGCGCCCTCGAGACTGAAGGCAGACTGCGCCAAGGCGATGCGCTGCCCGGCCGCGAATGCCCTGAGGAGAAGGACCTCGCCCCCAAGCGCTTCGAGGTGCAGGAGGCCAGAGTCTGTGAGCGTCGCCGCAAGATCAGCAGGGTCGGCTGGCAAGGGCTGAGGTTCTGTTCGGAACGGTGCATCGGCCCCGCTGCCGGCCGCAACCATCGCGAGGAGATCGGGTCGGACGCGGTCGAAGTCGCGGTTGAGCAATCCCGTCGCCCCAATCGATGGGAGGGTGACCGCCGCGCTGATATCCACAGCACGCTGTGGCAGATCGAGGAGCAAACGGTGCGCTGCGCGATGGGCTAGCAGAAGCCCGGCATCCCCACCCTCGGCACCGTCCGCCAACGCCTCCTGCCAACAAAGGCCCTCGCCCAGTCGAACGAGAACACGGAGCCCCGGTCCGTCGGCCAACTGCGCCTCGGGCAGCATTGTGTTTGTAGGAGCGTGCAGTTTGGTGCCATCGGCTTGCCAGCCGCCGACAGCCCCTACCTCGTCGCGACGCGCGAGCAGCATAGTCGCTTCGGCGAGCCAATCGGCATCGGGAACATCTCCGGCACGGAGGAAGAGCGCAGTGGTGGGAGTGGCTACCGTCTCCACATCGAGTGCAGCTCCTGCAGCGTCGAACGCCAACCAGCGTCTTCCGGCGAAGCGCAGGCCCCCACCATCGCTTGGACGCAGCAGCAGCACATCGCGGCCGGTTAGGGTGCTCAGGGTTTTCCGTTCGGCGGCACGATCCCCGTCTGAGAAGAGTACGGTACCCGCCGGTCGAGTTGCCTGATCGGCGGCTGGGGCCGGCAGGGCCGCCAGATGTCGGGCATACACATCCTCGGTGTCGTAGCTGCCGATGCGCTGGCGGCCTGCTACAGATAGTCGTGCCCGTGCTTCCGGATCGGCGGCAAGGCTGCGCATCGCCTCTGCCATGCCGCGCGCCGTTCCATCGCAGAACAGTGCTTCGCTCCCCTTCCGGAAATGATCGCGGAAGGCCGGCGTGTCGTTGAGGATAAGCGGCATGCCCGCCGTCGCGAGCTCATGTGCGGCGTAACAGAAGGACTCGATCCGATTGGCGAAGCAGGCGAAAGCGGCGCTGCCAAGACGCGGGAACAGCGCCTCGTGAGACATCCGACCCGTGAACTCAAATCGGTCGAGGAGACCCGCCGGGATCATCGCGCGCATCTCATCGGCGGGGATCGCGGTTGCGACCGTTTCCTCCGGACCGATGATCAGGAACCGACCGAGCCACGCGCTGAACCTCTCGTCCTGCAGCGCGATGAGGGCTGCGCGCAGGAAGGTGTCGAGGCCTTTGAAGGTCGACAACCGACCGTAGAAGACGACGTCCCGCGCGAAGACGTCATAGTGCACGCTGCCGACTGCGGCATGAATGGGGGGAGAAAGCTGCATCGGTCGCTGCGCAGCCTCAGGATAGAGCGACAGGATCTCTTCGTCGAAGTAGTGCGCGCCCGGCGCGAGCAGCAGATCGGCGCCCGCGATCGAGGTCCGCTCCATCGCGAACTGCACAAGGCGGCTTGGCTCCACCGGCCCCCTGATCCGACGCTGTATCAGCTCCACCGTGTTGTGGAGCCTGACCGCGATGCCAGCACCCGAGCCCCGTAACCCTCCGAGGGCGTAGTAGGCCGGACCGCAATAGTCGTAGAACTCCACCAGATCGATACGGCGCCTGGCGATAAGCGCCTCCAGCGCCAGACAAAGCCGTGCTGAACGCTGCTGCTCCGGATCGACGAATCGGACGGTTTCGACGCCCGTTCCGGCCAGGAGATCGTCGGCCAGATGGACATCGAGCTGCCCACCATTTTCAAAGCCGAGACGGATCTCCCCGCGAATCCGCTCATACTCATGCCGCTGCATGTCGACGAGGAGCACAACTTCATGACCTCGCCGCAGCAGACTGCGCACCGTGTGATGGAGCAGGATCCCCGTCCCACCCGCCGTCGCCGGATAGAACTCAAGCGCGACAAAGGCGATTACGCCAGGCGAGACCTCGCCACCCACACGCTTCACCGCCTGCTTTTCTTCCATTCCGCACCCGCATCGCCGAATTCTTCAGCCGCGGGGACCATGCCCGGGAATGGTAAAGAGGTGGTTCCTAACGCATGAGATCCTGCTTCAAGCGAGGGCGTGCGTGTCGGCGAACGCGGCTAAGCGGTAGCCGCCCCGCTCGGTGATGATGAGACGCGGATCAGCGGGCTCAAGCTCAAGCTTACGCCGCAGCCGGTAGACATGGGTCTCAAGCGTGTGGGTGTTCACGCGGGTGTTGTAGCCCCAAATCTCCTCGAGAAGCGTCTGCCGATCGACCATCGTGCCGCGCGCCCGGTGGAGATGCCGGAGGATGTCGACCTCCTTGCCGGTGAGCCGGATCGCGTCCCCACCAGGTCCGGTGATGATCTTCTTGAGCGGCACGAGCTGATAGGGCCCGATCGCGAGAACCGCACTTTCGAGCCCCTCAGCCTGACGCAGATGGGCGCGAACGCGCGCGATGAGGGGGGCAGCGGAGCCCGACCGCTCAAAGACATCGTTGGCTCCTTCGTCGAAGGCATCGACGAGGTCCCTGTCGGAGATGCTGCTGCCGTAGATCAGAACCGGGCACTGGATCCCCTGCCCGCGGAGCGCGCGCAGAAGCATCGGCGCCCCTGGGGACCCGATTTCATGGGACAACAGAATGAGATCGAAGGGCTCCCGAACGGCCCGGGTAAGCCCCTCTCTTGGTCCATCGGCCTCGAAAACATCAACCTCAGTCGCGAGCAGCAGTTGGGTTGCGAGCAATTGTCGCGTCTCCGCACTGCGATCGATCAGCAGGACATGCCGGTCCTCGGCAGGTCGGCGTATGGGCCGCGATCTGCGGTCACAAGGCGCAGGGCGGCGAGAAGTATCCTCGAAATTCTCCAAGTACATCGCGTCGAGCCTTCCGTCTTCAGCCGCGCGCAACCAGTGCCTGGCCGAAACCTTCGGCTGGGAGCAGTCGGGCGCGTATGTGTTTCGATGGAAGATGCAGTGGGAATCCCACCCACGTCTTTCGCGATCCTGCTCATTTCTTAACAAATCAGCCACTCTGAGGGCATTTCGTTCTGCCACCATTGGGTCAAGTTGTTACTTGCCCTCGCGTTGTGGCGTTCTTACGATTGCATGCAATCTGCACACAGAGGCGGTTTTGAAGACAATTTTCACTGGGGATCTCGAGCGGATCGCGACAGCCACCGGTCAGCAACCGGTGGAGCCGATGGAGGCCGGCGGCCTCGGCGTTGCCTTCTGGCTTTGGCAGCGCGGCGCGCAGGCTTCCTCGCATGCGATCCGGCACCATCGGATCGCCTTCGAGGTTCCGCTCGCGGGCAAAGGGACTGCTCTTTCTTCGGGAAAGGGTGATATTTTCGACGGCCTTAGCGCGCAGATCGAGCTTTTGGGCGTGCGTCGTGTGGCCGTGACCCCCGCCGGCGTGGCACGGAGCTGGCAGATCGGGAGCGACGCGCTCGCGATCGGTCTTTACATCCATCCCGAGCTTTTCGATCGCGTCGCCGCGCAGTCCGGCGGCGAGGCTCGGGTGGTCGCCTGCGGCTCGGATCAGGCGCTCCGGCATTTCCGGCAATTCCTGCCACTGATTCTCGCCGACAACGCAGAACCGCTCCGATTCGATTCCGGCTACCGGATGGATTTGGCGGCCGCGCTCTGCACAACGCTGATCCGACAAGGCAGCGAAGTCCCGGCAGCACACGCGATGCCGATGCCCTCCTGCCGAAGGTTACAACGCGTCGTGACCCATATCGAAGAGACGCTCGAGCATCCGATGCGCATCGCCGAGCTGGCAGAGATCGCCGCTCTCAGCGAGTTCCATCTTATGCGTTGCTTCCGCAACAGCATGGGGCGCACGATCGGACAGCACATTCTGGAGCGCCGCGTCTCCCGTGCGGAGGCGATGCTACGCGGAACCGAGGCGGGCATCGCGGAGATCGCGGATGCCTGCGGTTTCAGCTCCCAAGGGCATTTCTCCGAGCGCTTCAGGCGTCTGACCGGTTGGACGCCTGCTGAATATCGCGACGCTCGGCGACGGGAGGGCCGCGCGCAGTTGCCGATGCGCGGCGACCGCGAGCCGGGGGAATGACCAGCGCAGGTGGTGCTGGGGCGCTGACCCTCGGTACGATTGGTGCGCTGCTCGACTTCTTCGGTAAAAGGCCGGACGAGATCCTCAACGGCTCGGACGAAACTGTTCCGCAGGAGCCACCGGTCTTCGGCGCTCCAGTCGCACTCCTCTGGCACATGAACTGCACCAAGGAGGCGGCGCCGCACGCCGTGCCCTGGCATCGCGTCTCCGTCAGGCTGGGCGGCTCGGCGGAATACGCGCGTGTCCTCCCCTCCGGCAAGGTTCTGCGGGACGAAGGCGAGGGCGCCGTCTCTGTCCACCCCTTCGACGCGGCCTATGGCAATCTGATCAATGGCAGCCTCGACATGATCACTTTTTTCCTCACGCAAGGGGTGCTGCGGCTGCTCGTCGATGAGGAGGGTTGGCGCGGCGACCGGGCGAGCAGGAGCGACGGCATGACCGATCTAGAGCCGAAATTCGCCCATAAGGACGATGTGATCGAAGGGATCGGGAAGCTTGTTGCGAGCAATAGCGACGCCTTCTCGACGTCGCGCCTCATGCGCGAGAGCCTCGAGCGCATGATCTGCCGGCGCTTGCTACAGGCCTTCTCGGCTTTGAGCCCGCCAGCGGCCGCACCCGGTGGAAAGGAGGGTGTCGAAGAGCCCGGCATCAGCCGCGCCATCGATATGATGCGCGCCCGCTTCGCCGAGGATATCGGCTTGGACGAACTGGCCGCGGCAGCAGGCCTGCCGAGCGGGCGCTTTCAGACGGCCTTTCGCGCGGCCACCGGTCGGACGCCTTACGCTTGGCTGGCGGAGATGCGGCTTCAGCAGGCCCACGCGCTGATCACCGGCAGCGACCTCTCGATTGGTGAAGTTGCTGCGCGCACGGGCTTTGCCAGCATCTCGGCCCTCAGCATGGCCTGCAGACGCCGTTTCGGCGCGAGCCCACGCGCGCTCCGCCTCCGCGGCTGATCCGCTCGCCCCGCTAACTGCTGATCATCGGAAGCAGGCACAGGGCGGCGAACACCAGCTTCCAAGCGCCCCCTCCCACGACAGGTTGGACTGAATCGCGCGAACGAAGCACTAACGCGCCGATCTTACTTCACCGCAGCGTTGCGCGATCGCATCGAGCAGCGTTCGCCAGATCTTAAAGAGTCGCGCGGTAGCCTGTCGTGGGAGGGCGCGGAGCCCTGGGCGCACATGCAGCTGCGACCGCTCCGTCTGAAAGCATCCGCCTGCGGCTCTCCGCGCTCCGTGGGGTGCGCCTGCACCCTCGTCGGCCCAAACCGGCCGAGTGCTACGCGCATCGTCGGGCTGGTTGGGCATCCAGGCGTTCAGGTCGGTTCCAACGTCACGCCACGGCTCCGATTGAAAGTGTTGCCCTGGACACGCCCCCAAGGCGGACCTGCCCGGGCAGAGCCCCTGCGCCTAGCACTGCCCGACGCTCAGATTTTTCCCTCGGCCTCGAGGACTTTGCGCGCAGCCCGGAAGCACTCGAGCGCCTGTGGCACACCGCAGTAGATGCCGACCACATGGATAGCCGCCCGGATCTCTTCGACGCTGCAACCATTGTTGAGCGCCCCTCGGCAATGGATCTCCCATTCATGCATCTTGCCAAGCCCACCGATCATCGCGAGGTTCATGAGACTGCGGGTCTTGGCGTCGATGGCCTCGTCACCCCAACCGAAGCCCCAGCACCATGCGGTCATCGCCTCCTGAAAGGGCCGCGTGAAATCATCCGCCGCTGCTAGGTTTCTCTCGACATAATCGCCCCCCAACGTCGCCTTGCGCTGCGCGAGCCCGACTTCGAACTTTCCGTCCATGCGCTCAGTCCTCCCATGTTCGACGATGCGCGAGAACGCTCGCCGATCCGCACCGAGCCGTCGAGCCCCAATAGCGATCAGGCGCGACCTGGCATGTCGCCCGCTCGATTGCGAGACCCGCGCGCTTGTCCCTAGGCTGATGTCCAGTCCGCAAATGAGGAGGGCGTCATGCTCAAGCTGCAGAGCCAGGAGGAGTGGGCGCAGCGCGCGGCCGAAGTGTTACCCGGTGCGGGCTTCGGCAATTTCGACCCCAGCATCTTCATCCGCGAAGGCAAGGGCGCGCGCGTCGTCGACGAGGATGGCCGCTGGTATATCGACTATCTGATCGGGTCGGGGCCGATGATCCTTGGCCACGGGCACCCCGAAGTCCTCGAAGCGGTCTATGAGCAGCTTCCCCGCGGCATGACCTTCTTCGCCAACTCGACCCCTGGCGTGGAACTCGCCGAAGAGATCGTGCGTGCGATGGCCTGCGCGGAGCAGGTCCGCTATGTCTGCACCGGCTCGGAGGCGGACATGTACGCCATGCGCCTCGCCCGCGCCGCCACCGGCCGCCCCAAGATCGTGAAGTTCGAGGGGGGCTATCACGGCATGTCGAACGAGGCGCAGATGAGCCTCGCGCCCACGCGCCTTGCCAACTTCCCCGAAGGGATCATGGACAGCGCCGGCCTGCCCGAGAGCCTGCATCGCGACGTGCTGGTGGCCCCCTTCAACGACCCGGATTTCGCGATCTCGCTGATGGCGGAGCACGGCCATGAGATAGCTGCGATCATCGTCGAGCCGCTGCAGCGCATCGTCCCGCCCGAGCCCGGGTTTCTCGAAGCCCTCCGCGCGCTCTGCGATAGCCACGGCGCGCTTCTGATCTTCGACGAAGTCGTGACGGGCTTCCGCTTCGCCTATGGCGGGGCGCAAGAACTCTATAGCGTGACACCCGATATCTGCACGCTCGGCAAGGTGATCGGCGGCGGCTTCCCACTCGCCGCCATCGCCGGTCGGCGGGACATCATGCGCCATTTCGACAAGGCGGCGGTCGGCGCCGAGGGTTGGCTGATGCAGCTCGGCACCCTCTCCGGCAATCCCGTCGCCGCGGTCGCAGGGCTCAAGACCATGGAGATCCTGCGCCGCGACGGCCAATACGAACGCTTCCGGGCGACGGGCGAGCGGCTTCAGCAGTCGCTGAGCGCAGCGCTCGACGCGCAAGGCGTGCCGCATCGGGTTGTTGGCGATCCAACGCTCTTCGATGTGGTGTTCGCCGACGCGCCCGTGCGCAATTATCGCGACACGATCGCAGGCGATGCCGCTGCGGCCAGGCGCTTCAACGCAGCGCTGAGGGCCGAGGGCATCCTGAAGCCACCGTCGAAATTCTATCTCTCGCTCGCGCTTGGCGAAGAGGAGCTATCGGAAACCGAGGCCGCCTTCGCTGTTGCTGCCAGGGCCGCCGCCAGGGCCGCAACCCAAGGTGTCGATACGACCGGCGCCGGCTGATTTGGCAGGCTTGGTCCTTCCGATCTCCGTCGTCTGCGGTATCTAATGCGCAAGGGACGCGGAGGATCGCATGGCGGACGACCGAGCGAAGGTGAACCGGCGGGAGGTGATGGCCGCAGGGGTCGCGGTTGCAGCGACCGCGGCTGCTGCATCCACACGCCCCGCGGCGGCGGCTGAGCCGCTTTCCATTAAGACCACGCGCGCCCGGGGTGTGGTGCCGTTCGGCGCCATGTTCGAAGCGGTCCTCGCCGATGAGGACGAGCTCCTGGAAAGCGAGTTCTTGTGGGAGTTCGGCGAGCGCTACGACTTCACCTCCGCCCCCGATGATCGCAGGCCCAGGCGATCGGCGGGCGACGCTATCGGCCCGGCGGCCGCGCATGTCTTCGTCACCCCTGGGCGCCACACCGTCCGATTGACGCAGATCGCGCGAAACTTCCGACGGCGTGCCGAGATCACGATCGAGGCACGCGATGCCGCGGCGCATTTCGAAGGGCCACACACCCTCGCCGTAAGCGGTGAGGGAGATTTCAGCGGGGCGCCGGATGGTGCGCAGCGGCTGACCGATCTCTCGGAGGCTGCGCGTCAGGCCCAGCGAATGTCGCCGCCCCCCGGCGGGCGCGGCGGGCCGAGGGCAAGGCTGCTCCTCCGCGCAGGCGAGACCTTCGCACTCGGCGCGCCGCTCGTCGTAGGCTGCCTCGCCGTCGACCGCTTCGGCTCGGGCGCCGATCCGGTGATCACCGCCGCCGATGGCCGTTTCATCAGACCCGAGACCAAGAAGGGCCGCGCCCTTCTGCGGGTGGCACGCCGCAAGGGCGCCCGTCACACCACGATCGCGAACATCGCGCTCCGCGGAGATTATCGCCCCGACGACCCTGCCCCATCGCCCGACCCGGCGGTTCTGGTGAACGGCATCGGCTACAACGCTGGCAATCCGAAATCCGCGCAAGACACCACGCTCTTCCGCGTGAGCGTGGTCGGCACGGCCGGCTCCTACATCCCGGGCGAGAATTGCGTCATCGCGGATTGCCACTTCGCCGACTGGCATTTCTACGCGCTCTATGGCCAGAACACGCGGCACGCGATCCTAGGCTCCCGCCTCATGCAGCATCCGAAGGCAACGAGGGGGCCTGGTGGGCGGCGCGTGAACGATCCGGCTTTCCGCAATCACCCGGAACAGGGTCCCGTGAGGATCGCGAACCGCGATCTCGTCATCTTCTCCCGCAATATCCTGCGCAGCACGGCCGGCTGGTCACCGGCCCATGGCGGCTTTGCGATCCAGCCCGCCATCCGCCAGCAATCCGCTGCGGGCGCGCGCACGCTCTATGCCGAGAACCACTTCGTTGGGGGCTTCTCCGTCTCGACGCATGAACCGGGCCCCGCAGGACCTGAGGCACCGAGGGGCTGGGTGCTCGAGCAGCAGAATTTCTACGAGGGCGACCCCGAGACCGAGGTCTGGATCAACACGCGCTACGGCCGACACATGATCCGCAACTGCGTCTTCCTAGCCGATGGCCCTGTTCGGACACCCGCCGACCGCTTCCACGGCATCGTGGTCGGCCAACCCTCCGAGAGCAGTGCGCCGGGACCGGTCACGATCGTCGCCAACACCTTCATCGCGCGCTTCCCCCATCGGCAGCACTTTGCGCTCGTCAACCGGCTAGAAGGCGCGCGGGAGGCAGTGCTCGAGGACAATCTGGTATCGGTCGAGGGGTTCGGAGGGATCGGTATCGGAGAAAGCGTGCCGGGCGACACATCGACCACCTTGAACGAGGCTGTGGATGCGCGCTTTCTCCCGCTGGCGGACAGCGATGCGCTGAAGCGCGGCACGCCCGGTAGGGTCTTGATCGATTTCTTCGGTCAGCCGCGCCCCGACCGCCCGAGCCGTGGCGCCATCGAGCCATGAGCAACCGACAGGGGCGGCGCGATGCCCCGTGACGAACGCCAGATCGCGAGCCCTCGGCAACTCCCCGCGCGTGTCACGCCACCGCGGATCGTGCCCGATGGGTTCGCCTTCTGGCGCGCTGCGCGTGAGAACTTGCTGAGCATCATACCCGAGGCCGCCTATCGCGAACCGATCGTGGCCGGCCCGTCACGACGCGACGGTTTCGCCTGGCTCATGATCTCGGACCCAGATGTGCTGGAGCACGTGCTCAAGAAGCGCGCCGCCAACTATCCCCGCTCCGAAGTCACCCTGCGCATCCTGAAACCCCGCCGCGGCGACAGCCTCTTCACAGCACCCGAAGAGACTTGGCGCTGGCAGCATCGAGCAATGTCGCCGATCTTTCAGCGGCGCGTGCTTCAGGGTCTCGTGCCGGTGATGAGCGATGCGGCCGAGGCGACGGCCACCCGCTTTGCCGCCACTGCCCCAGGCATCCGCGACGTCTATCCCGATATGGTGAAGGCCACGGCCGATGTGATCTGCGACACGGCCCTGTCGGGACGCGAGAGCCTGGACCGCGACGCCCTGGCCGCGGGTGTTTCCCGCTTTATCGAGCGGGTGGCGCGGCTCTCGCTCCTCGACGTCTTCGGTGTGCCCCGCTGGGTGCCGCGACCGGGACGCATCCTGGACGGCAGCGCCCGGCGCATGGATGCCGAGATGGACGCGATTATCGGGGCACGATCCGCCCGTGGACCATCGGACCCACCGGACCTGCTCGACCTGCTCATCGCCGCACGCGACCCCGGGGACGGCAGCGGCGATGGGGGTGGTCGCCGAATGAGCCCCATCGAGCTTCGCAACAACCTTCTCGCCTTCATCGTCGCAGGGCACGAGACGACGGCGCTCGCGCTCACCTGGGCGCTCTATCTGCTGGCCTTCGACAGCGATGTGCAGGAGCGCGCAAGCGAAGAAGCGCGGAAGGTCCTGGGCGACTGCAGTGCCGGATACGCGGATCTGGAGCGCCTGCCCTATATCCGCCAGGTGATCGACGAGACGATGCGCCTCTATCCGCCGGCCGGGCTCCTGACCAAGTCGGCGATTGACGCTGATAGTCTTTGCGGTCGTCCGTTGCGGCCGGGCGGGCTCGTGATGATCCCGATCTGGGCGCTCCATCGGCATCAGCGGCTTTGGCACGAACCGGACGCGTTCGATCCGGACAGGTTCTCTCGAGACGGCCGGGCGGGACGTCATCGCTTCGCCTACCTGCCCTTCAGCGCAGGCCCCCGTATCTGCCTCGGCATGCAGTTCGCGTTGATCGAGGCGCAGGTGATCCTCGCCACCCTCATCGCCCGGTTCCGCTTCGCACTGCCGGACGGGTTCGAGCCGGAGCCGAAGATGATCTTCACACTCCGCCCCGGGAACGGCATGCCACTCAGCATCGCGCGACGCTGAGCCAGGGTTACGAACCGAAGCCTGGTGAACGATTGGCCTCGGCTATCGCTTCAACCGCAGCCGGCAAGCGCCTCGCCCAAGGCGCGGGCGGAGCCACGCAGCGACACGATGGTCTCGGACGCACCCGGCGTGACCGCCGCCAGCCGGATGCCGCGCGCCAGGGCCGAGATCAGCCGCGGGCTCGCCGTGCCGACCCATAGCGTGTCCTCGCGCCGCGCCTCGATCACGAAGGGCTGGCCGTCGATGGCGAGCGTCACATCACCCGCAGGCGGCCCGTCCTCGGAACCAGTCTCCAGCACGAACACCGGCGTCTTTCCCGAGAGACAGGTGATCGCGACGCGCGTCGCCCCGTCGCTGCTCGTGCCCGCGGCCGTCGGCACGCCGGGAAGAAGAGCGTTGCCGTCCGCGGTAAACCACTCGGCCGAGGCCGGCTGAACAAATAGGCAAAGCGTCAGCGCGGCAAGCAAGGGCGTGAGACGCATGACGAAATCCTTTCCAAGCACAGTGCCCGTCCTCGGACCGGCCCGCACAGTTCCCCATCCGCGCGCCTTCGCACCGGGCCCCCCTGCCCGGTCGCCACCGCGCGTTAACGCACGCACCACAAGAATGCGGCAACCACAAGGAGCGCGCCGCTTAACTATGGCCGATTAGCGATTGTGTGTCGGGATTTGTGCCCCGATCTCCACGTTACTCATCAACCACGACATGGCGCCCGAATGCGGGACGCGCCGCACAGGCATCGTACCATTTCCCGACACGAGAGGGCAGCGCCCCTCTGCCGACGAGCCAGATGAGGCGCGACACGATCACGGCCGCCGGAACGTCGCCAAAGGAGAACTGATCGCCCGACAGCCAATCCGCTTCTTCCAACACGCCTTCGAGCTGCATGAGCGGCGGCGCCACGGCCGCCACCTGTTGGCCGACCGCATCGTCCGAACGATCCATTCCTCCGCGTGCAACGGCGATAAAGGGCGGCCTGACCACGGCCCACAACGTCTGCACCGCCCAATCCATCATGCCCTCCGCGCGCCACCGGTCCTGAGGGTCGGGCGGCATGAAGGCCGTCCCCTCAGGCAGCGTCGCGAGATAACGCAGGATCGTACCGCTTTCGAAGATGACCAGCCGGTCATGCTCGAGAACGGGGATGAGACGAAAAGGCGTCAGCATCCTGAAGGCCTCTTCATCCATGCCACCCACGCCTCGACCGCGGGGCACGTGATCATGCGCGACGCCCATTTCCTCGAGCGCCCACAGGATCTTCTGCACATTGGACGAGTTGGCTCGCCCATGCAGCGTCATCATCGCATCTGCTCCGATCAGAAGGCACTGCGGCGCGCTTCAAGCGACGACGCCGCTGGCCTTGAGGCGGGCCGGGCCAGGATGGCACCGGCGGTTGGTCAGGATTCTCTAAACCATCTTAAGGCTAACAAAGCCTACCCGCTGCGGCCACGAAGATTCGGGGTTTGTGAACGGTTTGAAAGGGTCTTCGAAGGCATGCTCATCACGAAGCTCAATCTCATCTGGACGCTCTTCTGGCATCGCTTCGTGCCGCGGAACCGCAGCGAGGGCTTCAAGCTCGTCTGGGTGTTTGTCGAGCCTGCGGCACAGCTCGCCATCATGCTCGCAATCTTCACCTTCATCGGCAGGTCCGGTGGCTATGGCATTAGTTTTGCGCTGTTTCTACTGACGGGGATCGCTACGTTGTCGATCGTGACGCGCGGCATGCTTCTGGTGGGAGGCGCCGTGCAAGGGTTGCGCAGCCCGCGCCGCCTGCCGGAGCTTGGGATCTTCACGGACCCGATCGCAGCGCTTGCCTTCACGCTCTTCACGGCTGTGATCTATACCTCGGCCATCGCTTGGGGCATCGCGCTTTGGCAGCATGTGGAGGTGATGCCGGTAGACCTAGTGCGCGTCCTTCTGGCAGCTTTCGCCGCCGCGATGCTCGCCTTCGGGCTCGGGATGGTGAGGGGGTATTCAGCCCGGTTCGCGCCGGTGGTGATGCGGGCGCTCAGCATCTTCTCGCGCACGCTGCTCTTCATCTCAGGCATCTTCTACATGCCGAGCTACATGCCGCCCTTCATCCGAGACTGGCTCGCCTGGAACCCGGTGCTGCACGCGGTCGAGCTGATGCGGATCGGTGTCTATGGGCAGGACTATCCGAGCGTTGTGCTCGACACGACCTATCTCGGCGCGACGGCCATCGGCGCTGCGGCCTTCGGTATGGTCCTGCTCTGGGCCCGCCGCCGCCAAGTCCTGGAGTAGTCCCGGCCCCAGGTCGGCAAACATGAAAAGGGCCCGGAGGCAACCGCCCCCGGGCCCTGTTTCTCCCGCGAAAGCGGAGATCAGTTCGTGATCTGCGGGTACGTCAAGACCCGACCATCCCCCGCCTCGATGTAGTTCAGGAACTCAGCGAAGATCGTGTCCGACTGGTCCGGCGCGTTGTTCCGCGAGAACTCGATGTCGTCGATACCGCCAGAGTCACCATGCATCGTGTAGAGCAGCGTGCAGACATCATCCCGCTGGATGTCGACTTGAGTGGTGTAGTTGTCACCACCCTCACCGACCACCGCAGCGGTCACCGTCATGAAGCTGCCCATCATGAATTCAGGATCAGGGGTGATCTCGGCGCCAGTATCGCTCTTCCAGGCACTCAAGATACCGGTCTCCAGATCGAGGGAGTGAGTCTCACCCGGTCCTGGGCTAGCACCCTCCACAGGCTCCGGATGATGCGGCTCACCTGCTGAGTAATCGCTGTTGTAGGCTGGAAGATTAGCGATATCCTCATCGCTGAGAACCGTGTTGAACACCCGCACCGTGCCACCGCCCTCGGTATCGATCACGCGGAGCGTTTCGACGTAGGCGCATTCTTCATTCACCGGATCGGGCAAAAAACGCACCACAAGCGTTCCGCCGCGGGCCTCGTCATCCGGATCGCTATCATCGCCATCCTCGGAGATCATGAGGACGTTGCCCCAGCCGATGTTCTCCAAGTCGCTATCCGCACCGCCAACCTCGCCATAAATCATTGGCGACGACTTCCACGCGGAGCTTCCGTCCGGATCGCTAAAGGCGTCCTCGTGACGATACGCATCGATCTGAATGCCGTAGACCGCGTAGGGGTTGAACGTGCGGTCGTAGCGGATGCTCGAGACGTCGGCGACGCCCTGCGCTTCCGCACCGGCCACGTTCCAGAGCCAAGCGTCTGAGTCGGACGGATCGGTTGCCTCGCCAGTGAACCGCTCATCCGTGCTGACGACATCGCCGCTGTTGATCTGGATGATGTACGGATCGCCATTCGGATCCAGCAGGGGCGCGCCATTCGCATCGACCTTCGTCGGATCGGCGAAATCCTCAAAGTTGAGAACAGTAAGGCTGTCGTTCTCAACCGGCCGCGTCAGGAAGATGTCCGCATAGGCGAGCACCGGGATATCCGTCAGCGCGTTGATGGCACCCGCATCATTAAAGCTCGAGCAGTCGACAAAGGCGATCTCGAGGTTCCGTCGGTTCGCCACAGGCGTCGGCGCATTCGCAGAGACCGCCGTCGTGCCGTCTTCGTTCAGCGTCTCCCAGCAGGTGAGCGGCGACTGCGTGCCATCCGGGTTCGTCTGCCCAGCCAAAATCTCCGCGAGGTAGATTTCATTGCGGGTCGTCGGCAGGACACCGTTGTAGAGCGGCCAATTGGCCTCATTCCCATGTGTGCGCAGCATGTACTGACGCACTTCTTCCGCGGTCAGCTGGTTGCCAACTGTGCAGCTCCCATCCTGAATGCAGTCCGACTGAGGCAGACCACCGATATTCGTGATCGTGCCGAAATCGAGCTCACCGTTACATTGGAAAACATCCTTGTAGAGAATGTTCTCATCCGGGAGAGCCTCATCGGCCAGCGCAGCCGCCTCGCCCTCCAGAATGCCGAAGCGCGTGTTCAAGCCAGCGAAAAGCGTGAACTGCTCCTCACCCTGCGCGTTCGCGACGTCCGAGACGAATGACACGCTCGTATCGTGGATAGACCGCTCCGGATCGGCCAGTGTCGCCGCACAGACGAGGTACTTGTTGGCATCGAAGTTGCCATCGCCGTCGCGCGCGAAAGCGTCACACGTGCCATCCTCGTCATCGGCGAGATCAGTGATGATGCCGTAGTTGCCTTCGTTCCAGATGCCATTGCGGCTCTTGTCGAAGACGAGCTCTTGTCCGGGCACAATGCTGTCCCAGTTGCTGGGCGCGCATACCGCGAAGAATTCATTCGTCCGGGTGGAATCGGTCACCAACTCCGCGGTCGACCAAGTCGCAACCGTGAAGTCGCCGCCACCGGCTGCTTCCGACGCCACCTCGCCCGCCGTCGCTGTCGTCTCGCCACCAAGCCCAGCGACAAGGCTGGTCATGTTGAGGAACGTCCAAGGCACCGACTCCGTCTCGCCGATCACAAGGACATGCGTCGCCTCATCGGCCTTATTGGTTTCCAGCGCGACCAGAGCTGAACCGGTGAGCACCGAACCCTTTGTGTTGGGTTGGTCCTTGAGAAACATCACGGATTTGACGCTGAATTGCTCGGCAGGATCACCGATCAGCGACGAGATCAACGTCGACGATTTGTTGATCGTACCTTCAAAGCTGACCGCGTCCTCGCCATCAACGCTTGATGCCGCTTTGAACACGGCTTCGGCGCGCGTGATAGCGTCCGATTGACCGTCAAGTTCATTGGCGATCGCGAGCGCGATATGGTCCAGATATGCTTGCGATTGGCTATGCGCCGAAAACGTTCGGCCCGAGTCCATGACAAGACCAGACAGTGCAAGCAGTCCAATGCTGAGGATCAGCACGAAAAACGTGACTGCTCCTTCTTCGTTACGCTGAAAGTCTCTCATCATCGCTTCAGCTCCTCCTGTCAGTCTCATCCAGTGATCGCCTGGACATTTCCTGCACCTTGGCGCGGTGCGTTTCTCCTAGCGCGCGGCTCACTCGACCCCGACGAACGCGGCGCCGTCGGTTATCAGCCTCGCAATCCCTACGTCGTCTCGGGTTCACACCAACCCGGCTGCACATCGACAATGTCCGGCGTGAACAGATCCTCACCAATGCTGCTGGAAACAGCATTGCCGAGACCATTCGATAGCGTCGCAAAACCCAACACTCCGATCAGATCGATCGGGAGATCACGCGGCAGTACACGGACCGTGATTTCCGGCACGAAAGGGCCGCCGGCGATACCCAGCCGACGATAGTCATACCGGATGCTCACGTCTGCACGATCATCGTCGTTCGTCTCTTTCGTGGGGTCGGGGTTATCGACCCACCCACGACCTACGGCGCCGATGGACGGGTAGAACCTTTGGACCTCGCACAACAGGCGTTGAAACCGGCGCCGATCGCAGTTCTCGTCACCCGAAGCGTCATCCACTCCGGCCATTACCTCGCTTCGCGTGCATTCAAAGGCCAGCCGTGCCGGATTGCCCGCTTCGTCGAGAACGGGCACTCCTTCGTCAGTCCGCTCGATATGCGGATCGAGACACCCGTCGATCCCACTCGGCTGAAAACACGCAGGCCCGTTATCGACGTAGACGGCATCGTTGAGCACATTCTCGAGCGGCATGTCGTTGCCGATATAGATTGGGCTCTCGGTCGCCGCGATACGCGCCGCCAGCTGAGCAGCCTTCTGCGCTGACACCACGGCGTAGTACGCCATGATAATCTCGATATTGGCGTAGAACAGCGACATGACGGGCAAGAACACGACCAGTGTCTCAAGCACTGTCGTGCCGCGGTCATCACTCCAGAATGCGCGAAGTGAACTCTTCATCGGCACAGCCCACTTTGGTTGTTTGCGATGGTGCACCCGGTGCTGCCGAAATCGATCTCTGCGGTCCATCGACCGCTGTCTGCAGCGGTGAAGGTTGGGATCCCGACGGCGTAGAGGAGCGGGAAGTCACGCATGTCCACGGACACATTCACCGTGACGAGGAAGAAGCGGTTCCGGAGCACCTCGCTGCCAGAAATCGCATCGACACGGTGAGCAAAAGTCACGCTGTCCAGCGAGGCGCCCATGCGATCTGCGACGAGTTGGCGCGCTTCTGCCACGAAGAAGTCGTAAATGAGCGGCTCATCGTCGGTCGCATCGTCAGGCGTGCCCATGTCGTTGAGTGCTGCCGGTGCGCGGGTCAGCAGGCGTGTCGCGTCGCGCGTCGCGCTGTCCAATGCTTCCCGGGTCGAGATCAAAAGTCCGTAATTCGTCGTGATCAGCATACAGCCGACCAAGAGCGGCAAGCTGACGATCAGCTCAAGCGCGCTCGCACCCCTCTCATCGCCGCACCAAGCAGCAAATGAGCGACGCGTAGCATCGAATGCTCGAGAAATTCCTTCCATCACGTTTCAGACCCCAGTTTCGCCCCTCGGGAAAACCCGTAAGCAGCGCAGTACCATGGCAATTCGAAGTAGAGCGACACTCAACCAGTGATTGAAATGGCGCGCCTATATTTCGCCATAGTTGCACAAGAACGCCGTTTTACACGGAATCAGCACCCCACGCGCTCGATTCCTCCTCCGTATACACAAAACAGCGCCAACTGAGAAGCGGTTAAGCTCCCTAGCAACGGCACCACATACGACTAGGTAACGGGGAAGACTACACAACTCCGAGCGGGTTTCGACCGTAAGATGAACGACCTAACAATTTACAATCGCTTCGCGGACCGCTGGTGGGACCAGTCAACGCGCTGGCTCCGCGTTCTCCATAACATGGTCCCAGCGCGCCTTCGATACTTCGAACGGAGATTGGGGCAGGTTTGTGGCAAGGACGTGCTCGATCTTGGATGCGCGGGCGGATTCCTGTCCGAGGCCCTAGCCCGTCAGCGAGCGAACGTAACCGGGATCGACCCGGCCGACGACGCCATCGAGGCCGCAAAGGCCCATGCCGACGCCGAGGGCCTGAAGATACGCTACGATGTCGGAACCGGTGAGGCCCTGCCCTACGCCGATGCGAGCTTCGATGTTGTCGTCTGCGTGGATGTGCTCGAACATGTGGAGAGCGTGCCGCGCGTTCTCGACGAAGTAGCCCGCGTACTTCGTCCCGGCGGGGTTTTCTGCTTCGACACGATCAACCGAAACCCGTTGGCAGGCTTCGTCGTCGTGACGGTGGCGGAACGGATCTTGGGCATGCTGCCGCGGGGCACCCATGACCCTGCCCTTTTCATCCGGCCGTCTGAACTGAGATCGATGCTGGAGGAACGCGGCTTTGCCGTAGCACCGATGAAGGGCCTCGGCCCGGCCGGGATCGACCGCAGGCTAGACTTCACCTTTGCCGTCCTCCCCTTCACCGGCATCATCTATATCGGGACGGCCGATAAAGCCGCGTGACCGCGCCGCTAGCGCGCAACAGCGAACACTGCGATCAGCCGTGCAGGCGCCGTGCGCGCCAATCGCCAGGCCGGGAGGGCCGCAGCCAGCACTGCGGTGCCGAGCGCCAGTAGAACCAAACGAAGCCAGTCCATCGGGAAAAGGAACAGCGGCAGGCGCCAGCCGAACGCCTCCACATTGATGACGGCGACCAGCATCCAGGCGATCGCGAGACCCACAGGGATCGCGAGGGCCGCGGTTACTGCAGCCAGGATCAACATCTTGGCAAGCTCGATCGCCGCCAGACGCCGACGCGTGAGCCCCATAGCCCAGACCGGCGCGAGACCCGGCAACCGCAACCCCGACAGCGTCACCAGCGATGTGAGAAGCGCGACGCCCGCCACAGCCAAGGTCAGCGTATTGAGCGCGCCCGACACCACGAAGGTACGGTCGAAGATCGCAAGCGAGAGGTCTTTGAGGCTCTGCTGGTCGCGCAACCGGTCGAGCGAGAGGCCGAAACGCTCCCGCATCTGAGCGACGAGGGCCGCGGTCGATCCCTCTCCGACGCGGATGCCAAAGCGAAGCTTTTCAGCGGACGGGAAGAGACGGATCAGCGCGTCCTCAGAGATCCGCACCTGCCCCTGCGGATTGCCATAATCTGCATAGATGGCCGCCACGTCGAAAGTACGTTCACCGGCCTCTCCCGCAAGGACCATGCGATCGCCGAGGCCAATCTCGAGCCGGCGGGAAAGCTGCTCGGACACGAAGATCCCACCGCCCGACAGAAGCTGCGCCCACGGCGCCTGTGCACGATCCAAAAGCGGCCAGTTGGCGCGATAGGACGGGTCGTCGGCAAAGGCGTAGACCTCGACGGGCCAGCCCTCGACGGTCGTATCTCCGTTCCAATTCGGCAGGATCGCGAGAACCTCAGGCCTCCCCGACAGCCAGGCCCTGATCTCCTCGGCCTGGCGTTCAGAGCTTGCGCGGTAATACGCATCGGCGCCCAGGCGGTTCCCGATCCAGCCGGTGAAGGTCGTTCGGAAGCTCTCAACCATCGTGCCCACGCCGATGTTGACCGAGAGCGCGAGGAGGAGCGCCATGAGGGCGAGCGAGAGGCCGCCAAGCTGCTGTCGCGTGTCCGCCCAAAACCAACGGAGAAGACCGGGTCGCGTCGCCCGCTCAGCCAAACGCAGAATGCCGGCGGCAAGGATCGGAAGCGCGAGGGCTGCCGCGAGCACCAGCGCCCCGAGGCAGAGAAAGCCCACAAAAAGCCCATCGGCAAGAACCGGCGCGATGAGCGCGACCAGGGCCAGACCGACGCCTGCGAGCGCCAGCCGCTGCAGCCAGCGCGCCTGCCCGGCGGCCCAGGCCTCGGGTGCGGCCGCTTCGAGCACGGGCATCGTGTAGGCGCGCCAGATGCTCTGCCCGGCTGCGGCGAGCGCACCGGCAAGTGCCATCGCAAGCCCCGCCAACCACCACTCAGGACGAAGCGACAAGCTGCCGGGGACCGCCGCGCCATAAAGGCCGCGAAGGGAGAGCGCCATGTCGGGCAAAAGCATCGCGGCGAGCAGCCAGCCGCCGGCCAGTCCCAGCGCACCAGCGACGACGGCTAGCGCCGCGATCTCGATCGCAAGGGCCGCGGTCAATGTGCGCGCTGCGACCCCCATGGCGCGAAGCGTTCGCACGATCCCACGGCGCTGCTCAAAGGCGAGACCGATCGCTGCATGCACGATAAAGAGCCCGACGAGAAAGCTCAGCAGGCCGAACGCCGTGAGGTTCATGTGAAAGCTGTCGGTGAGACGGTCGAGATCCGGCGGCGCTTCGGGGGCGACCCGCTCAAGCTCCGCACCCGAGGTTTCCTCGAGCGGGGTGCGGGACCCCTGGCGCGCCCCGATCAGGAGCGCATCGAGACCGTCATCAGCATCGAGCACGCGTTGCGCCACGCCGATATCGACGACAAGCAGCGTGTCGGCCAGCCCCGGGCGCGGCTCGAGGGGCGGCAGCTTGCGCCCCTCGACCTCGGGTTCCGCTGCTCGGCCGCCGAGGGCTGCGACCGCTGTGGGCGATGCGAGCGTGAGATGCGGCGGCAGCATGAAGGCGGCGAGCGCGCCGCCCGTCTCGGTGTCCGAGCCACCCGGTGGTGCAATGGCGACGGTTTCGGCCGCTGGCTGCGAAAGCGGGTCTATCCCCACCAAGCGATAACGCAGATTGCCGATCTCCACGCTGCCTTCGAGCAGCGGGCTCACATCCCAGCCGGCACGCCTCAGATCCTCCCAAACGGCGCTGGGGATCCGGCGACCTTCGGGGTGGACCAGCCGCGGCGCGCCCCCGCCGATGGTCTCGGCAGCACGGGCATAGCTCGCCTTGGCCTCGGCATTCAGCGCCTGAACCCCGCTCCAGAGCGCGGTCGCGATCGCAAGGCCCGCGATGAGGGCCGCGAGCTGCACGGGATGGCGCCGCCAATGGCCGATCAAGGCCCACAACGCGCTGCCGAGTGGCATCAGGCGGCGGCCCGCCGCGCCACGAGACGGCCGCCCGTGAGCTGCACGCTCCGATCGAGCCTCGCGGCGAGGCGCGGTGAGTGTGTCACCATCAAGAAGCCGCAGCCCGTCTCCTCAACAAGTTCAAGCGCGAGATCGAGGACCAAGCCTGCCGTTGCCTCGTCGAGATTGCCGGTCGGCTCGTCCGCGAGAAGGAGCGCCGGTCTCGCCGCCAGCGCACGGCCG
>JBCDFC010000053.1:0-23005 GCA_039178805.1 Pseudomonadota bacterium
AACTGCTCGCAGAAATCCGCCGAGTAGTAGGTCTCGGGCACAAGCGAGGCTTCCTCGCGCAGCTCACGCAGACCCGCCTGCCAGGCCTTCTCCCCGGCCTCGATCCCGCCCGCGACCTGCGACCATCCAATGGGCGCCGAGGTACGATAGAGGATCAGCAGCTGCCACGCTTCCGCCACCCGGCGCAGGACATGGACCGCGACCGCGTGCGCCTTGATCTCCACCGACATCGCTTGCCCCCACGCCGCCAGCCCGCACAATAGGCCGATGGCGCCCAGTCGAGCCAGCGTAGACGGCGTGAAGAACACGGCGTGAAGAACACGGCGCGAAGGACACGGCGCGGAGGAGACTGCATGGCGGAGGACACGGCACCGGCAATCGGGCTCGGCGATGATAGCCTCGCCGAGGCAACCGCGCTCGGCAGCGCGCCACTGCCGAAAAGCCTCACGCAAAGCCTCAACACCGCCGATATCGCCGCGGCGGGGCTCGCGGATGTGGAGAGTGCCGTGAACGACCGGGAGAAGGCGCACGCCCTGGCCCGCCTCACCCTCGATATGTTCGAGGACTACTTCGCCCTCTCTCGCCGTATCCCCTGGCTCGCCAAACGCGCCTTCGAGGCCCGTGACTGGCAGCGCGCCCTCGGGCTCAGCCAAGACCGAATCAAGATCTTCTCCGAATCGATCGAGCGTGGCGCGCCGGTGCTGGAAATGGCGCTCCGCGCGCATGAGCGGATCGGCGGCTTCTGGAACACGGTTGAGGAGCGTTTCCGCGGCCTCCTCGGCCAGCGCTACGAGGCGGAATTGGCGCTCGCCTATCTCGCCACAATCCGCCGCCGCGTCTACGAGGATAGCTGGACGCCGGTCGACTATCACCGCATCCGTCAACCCGTGCCGGGTAGGCCGGGGTTCCTCAAACGCATCGAGGTCGGCGGCCCACTGACGCCAGCCATTGTCGACACGATCTTGAACCTGCCAGGGCTGGACGTCACCTGGCGGGACCGCGCGGGCGATACGGCACTGGCGGCCGCCCGGGTCAACGAGGTGCTCGGCGCCGACACAACCCCCATCGCCTGGATCGATATGGTCGAGGCCGGCTTCTACCGCAATCGCGGCGCATATCTCGTTGGCGAGATCGGGCAGCAGGGGGCGGGCGGCACTGTCACCCACCCGTTCTCGCTCGCGCTCCTCCATGCCGAGGACGGCGTGTACCTCGACGCCGTGCTGACGCGGGAGACGACGCTCCGCCACGTCTTCTCCTCGACCCTCGCCAACTTCCACGTGACGCTGACCGCCTATCATGAGGTCGTCGATTTCCTGCACCGCCTGATGCCCGCCCGCCCCCACGGGCTCCACTACTCGACCATCGGCTACAATCATGTCGGCAAGCTCGCGGTGATGGAGCAGATCACTGACGCGCTTGAGAAACACGGCGCCCCGCTCGACTTCGCCCCCGGCCCGCGCGGCTCGGTCGCCATCGGCTTCACGGCGGACGGCCTCGACTACGTGGCCAAGGTCATTCGCGACACCCCCACCGCGAGCTACAAATGGGAGCGGTTCGACGGCGTCCCCTCGGTCCTCGCCAAATACGGCGCGGTGCACGAGATCAACCGCTCGGGCAGCATGCTCGACAACATCATCTATTCGAACCTCTCGCTCCCACGAGAGATGTTCGGCGACGCGCTCCTCGAAGAGTTGCTGTCTGCCGCCGAAAGCTCCGTCACGCTCCACCGCGGCGACGTCTTCTTCCGCCATCTCATCGCGCAGCGGAAACTCGTGCCCGTTCCGCTCTATCTCGACGGCTGCACCGACGAGGACGCCGTCGCCGTCGTCATCCGCCTCGGCCAGTGCATCCGCAACAACGCGGCTTCGAACGTATTCAACCGCGATCTCGACGGCCGGAACTATGGCGTCAGCGCCCTCCGCTTCGTCCATCTCTTCGACTACGACGCCGTCGAGAGGCTGACCGAAGTGAAGGTGCGCACCAATCTCGACCGCGAGGCGGGCGAGGAGGACATCCCCGATTGGTTCTTCGAAGAGGGGCCCGTGTTCCTCCCCGAAGAGCTCGAGGCGCATCTGCGTCTGCCGAACCGCCCTCTGCGTCGCCTCTTCCGCGAGGCGCATGGCGAACTGCTGACCGAGGAGTATTGGACCCGGATGCAGCACCTCCTGCGCGAGGGGGGCGTGCCGCGCGTCCGCACCTATCCCCGTTCGACCCAGCTCAATCCGCCGACGCCGCCCCGACGCCTCGTCTCGGCCTGATCTTTCTCCGCGCCTGAGCCGTGACGGCGCCGCACACTCGGCCTACATGTCTCTGTCAATGAATGCGCCGATAGAACAACGGCCCGCCGACGCGCGCGACGCCCAAGGACCGCGATCGGCAGAGGATCAGGTGGACGATATCGCCTGGCGCGACAACCACCCCGACACGCTCACGCCCCCCGCCGCCGTGTCGCCGCTACCAACCGCGGCGCCGCCAGCGCCCGACCTGCCGTTGAAGCCTGCCGGCCCGGGAAGCTTCGGCTGGCGGGATTGGTGGCGGGTGCTGACACGCACGGGTAGCGAGATCGGGGAGAACGAAGTCTCGCTCATCGCGGCTGGCGTCGCCTTCTACGCCTTCCTCGCCCTCTTCCCGATGCTCGCAGCGCTCGTTGCACTCTACGGCTTCGTCTACGACCCCGTCACGATCGCCGGGCATCTGGAGTCCGCCGCCTCCTGGGCACCGCCGGGCGCCGTCGGCATCCTCAAGCAACAGATCGACAGCATCCTGTCGGCCGGGCGGCAGACACTCGGCTATGCCTCGCTCCTGAGCGTGCTCCTGATGCTCTGGACGGCGAAGGCGGGAGTGAGCGCGCTCGCCCGTGGCCTCAACATCGTCTTCAAGGTGCAGGAGAAGCGCGGGTTTCTGACGGGCCTCGCTGCCTCCTACCTCCTGACCATCGCGCTCGTCTTCGTCGCCCTTCTCGCGCTCATCTCAGTCGTGGTGCTGCCGGGGCTCCTCGCCGCCTTCCCCGTGCCCCATGTGACAGAGCTTGCCGTGCGCTTCGGCCGCTGGCCCATCGTCTTTTTCGCAGTGATCGTGGGCGTCGGCCTCCTCTACCGATACGGCCCGGCCGAGCCGCCGTTCCGCTTCGCCTGGTTCTCGATCGGCGCCCTCGTCGCCATCGCGCTCTGGATCGCGGCCTCCGCCGGCTTCTCCTACTACGTGCGCAATTTCGCGAACTACAACGGCACTTACGGCTCGCTCGGCGCGATGGTGGGCCTTTTGATGTGGTTCTATCTCTCCGCCTTCATCATCCTCGTCGGCGGGGAGATCAACGCGCAGATCGAGTTCCGCTGCCTCGGAGAGCCGGACACGCGCGAGCGGGAGAAGCGCAACCCCTCGCGCTTCGCCAAGTTTGCCGAGAGCGCCCGCGCCAAGGCCGCGGCGACCGCCTCCGCAGCCCTCGCCGCCACAAGCGACCGGACGGGATAGTCGAGAGACCGCCAGCACCGTTTCGATCCTGCACGGTTCTGTGATGCCTCGTAGGGATTGAACCCTGTGGCAGGGACTGCAACTCTCGCCGCCGATCGAGTGTAGAATGCGGCGCGATGGATAGCCTTAGCCAAATCATGCGCTCTGCCTGTTGCCGCAGAGACGATCAGCCCTCCGCTCCGGGTGCCGCATGCCGGCGCCCTCACCCATCTTCCGCCACGCATAGGCCCAAGCCCATGACCCGAGCTTTCGCGCTACTCGCAGCCTCCACCCTTGCCCTGGCCGCGCCGGCGGTCGCCGATCCCGACCCGGCCGATTGGCCCGCTGTCGAGGCCGAGGCGAAAGGGCAGACCGTTTACTGGCATGCCTGGGGCGGGGATCAGCGGATCAACGCCTATATCGAGTGGGCCGGCGATACGGCCGAAGAACGCTTCGGCGTCGAGGTCGTCCATGTGAAGCTCTCCGATACTGCGGAGGCTGTGTCCCGCGTCCTCGCCGAGAAGACGGCAGGCACGCTTGAGGACGGCGCCGTCGATCTCATCTGGATCAATGGTGAGAACTTTGCCGCGATGAAGGAGAACGGGCTCCTCTTCGGCCCATGGGCCGAGGCGCTGCCGAACTGGGTCTATGTGGATGTCGAAGGCAAGCCGACCGTCGTCAACGACTTCACCGTTCCGACCGAGGGGCTCGAGGCGCCTTGGGGCATGGCGCAGATCGTCTTCTTCTACGACACGGCGATCACCCAGGATCCGCCACGTTCGATCGACGCACTGCTGGAATGGGCCAAGGCCAATCCGGGTCGCTTCGCCTATCCCGAGCCCCCCGACTTCATCGGGACGACATTCCTCAAGCAGGCGCTTTACGAGCTTCTCGAAGACACAGCGCCGCTGGCGAGCCCCGTCGACGAGGCGGTCTACGCCGAGACCGTCGCACCCCTTTGGACCTATTTGGACGAGTTGACGCCGCATCTCTGGCGCGCGGGCCGGGCTTATCCGAAGAACGCAGCACGGCTTCGTCAGCTCCTCGCCGATGGCGAAATCGAGATCGCCTTCACCTTCTATCCCGGGGAACCCTCGGCCGCGATCGCCAATCAGGAGCTGCCCGACACCGTCCGAAGCTACATCTTCGAGGACGGCACGATCGGCAATACGAGCTTCGTCGCGATCCCGTTCAACGCCACGGCCCATGCCGGCGCCATGGTGCTGGCTAACTTCCTGATGTCGCCCGAAGCGCAGGCGCGCAAGCAGGACCCGGTGTATTGGGGCAACGGGACAGTGCTCGCCATCGATGCGCTGCCCGAGGAAGAACGCGCGCGCTTCGCTGCCATCGATCTCGGCGTCGCGACCCCGCCGCCCGAGGAACTCGTGCCCGTCCTGCCCGAGCCGCATCCGAGCTGGATGACCCGGATCGAGCAGGATTGGACGGAACGCTATGGCGTCGGACAGTAGCGGGTCAGACGCAGCGGCGTGACAGAAGCGAGCCGCGACCCCGACCAATCCTGGCACAGGCGCCCGTCACGCGGATCGGGCGCCGGTGCTCCTGTTGAGCCTCGTCGCTTTGCGCCCAGGCTCGACGGCGGCATCGGCCTCGCGCCAGCACTTACGCTGTTGGTCATGCTCGGCCCAGTGGCAGCCGGCGTCGCCGGCACACTCGCCCCCGCCTTCGGCTGGCTGCCCGCCTTGGGCGAGACCGAGCCCGGCTTGGGCCCCTTCCGCGATCTCTTGACCACCCCCGGTATCGGCATTTCGGCACGCCTATCGCTGGGGACGGGTCTGGCCGCGACGGCGATCTCGCTCGCGATCACGCTGCTCGCCGTTGCCGCGCTCCAGGGCACGAGGGCTTTCACGCTCTTGCAGCGGGTGCTTTCGCCCCTTCTCTCGGTCCCGCATGCTGCCGCGGCCTTCGGGCTCGCCTTTCTCATCGCACCTTCGGGCTGGATCGCGCGCGCCTTCAGCCCTTGGGCAACGGGATGGGAGCGCCCGCCCGACATCCTCACCGCGCAAGACCCGCTCGGCCTGGCACTTGTGATGGGGCTAGTGGCCAAGGAAGTCCCGTTCCTGCTCCTGATGACGCTCGCGGCGCTGGCCCAATCCGACGCCCGGCAGGCGCGCCTGACCGGCCTTTGTCTCGGCTACGGGCCCATCGCCGCCTGGGTTTTCGGTGTTCTCCCGCGGCTCTATGGGCAGATCAGGCTGCCCGTCTACGCGGTGCTCGCCTATTCGATGAGCACCGTCGAAGTCGCGATGATCCTGGGGCCGACGACACCCGCACCGCTCTCCGTGCGTCTTGTCGAATGGATGAACGACCCGGATCTTGCGCTCAGGCTCAAATCCGCCGCGGGTGCCATCATGCAGCTTATGCTCGTGGCGGCGGCGTTGGTGTTGTGGCGTGGCGGTGAGATCCTTGTCGCGCGCCTCGGTCTCCGACTAGCGGCGTCCGGTCGGCGGTTCGCAGCGGATGGCTGGCTGCGCCGCCTCGCCGCCACCCTCATGGCACTCTCCGCCGTCGCCGTCATCTTGGGTATCCTCGGCCTCGCCGTGTGGTCGGTCGCGGGGCTCTGGCGCTTCCCCGATCCGCTGCCCGAAGCGTTCACCGGCCGGAACTGGATGCGTCACGCGCCTGGCCTCCTCGACCCAGCGCTCAACACCGTCATCATCGGGGTCAGCGCGGCCGCGATCGCCGCCGTGCTCGTCATCGCCTGCCTCGAGGCGGAGCACAGACAAGGCGCACGACCGACGACGCGCAGTCTGTGGCTTCTCTACACACCGCTTCTTGTGCCGCAGACGGGCTTTCTCTTCGGCCTGCAGATCAGCGCGGCAGGTGCAGGGATCGATCGCAGCATCCCAGCCGTGATCGCGGCGCATCTCGTCTTCGTGCTGCCCTATGTGTTTCTCTCGCTGTCCGGCCCCTGGCGCGCCTGGGATGTCCGACAAGATCGCGCCGCCCGCTGCCTTGGCGCGTCCCCGACACGCACGCTTCTGGCCGTAAGGCTACCCATGCTGCTCGCACCACTCCTCACCGCCTTCGCCGTGGGATTTGCGGTGTCTGTCGGACAATACCTCCCAACGCTCCTGATCGGTGCGGGACGGGTGGCGACGCTGACGACCGAGACGGTGGCGCTCTCGGCGGGTGGCGACAGGCGGCTCATCGGGCTCTACGGTCTCGTTCAGGCACTGGCACCGCTGCCGGCCTTCGCCCTTGCACTGGCGATCCCGGCCCTTGCCTTCCGCAACCGGCGTGCGATGACGGCGCTGCGATGAAGGACGCTGAAACCCTCACGGGCCTCACGCTCGAAGCGCTTCAGGTGACGCTTTCAGGCGCGCCTGTCGTGGCCGTCGATGCAGTCATCGCCCCTGGCGAGATCCTGACGGTGATGGGCCCCTCCGGTTCCGGAAAATCGACTCTGCTCGCCGCCATCACGGGCACGCTCAGCCCAGCCTTCGCGATGGGGGGGAGGATCCTGCTGGACGGGGCCGATATCACGCCGCTGCCCACTCACCGGCGAGGGATCGGGCTCATGATGCAGGACGACGTGCTGTTCCCGCACCTCTCGGTCGGCGCCAACCTCGCCTTCGGCTTGTCTCCGGCGGTCCGAGGGCGTGCAAGCCGCCGCGCCCGGATCGAGGCAGCGCTCAAGGCGGCGGAGCTGCAGGACATGGCGGATCGGGATCCCGCGACACTCTCCGGGGGACAGCGTAGCCGGGTGGCGCTCATGCGCGCGCTCCTGGCCGAGCCACGGGCGCTGCTGCTGGACGAACCTTTCTCGAAGCTCGACACTGAACTCCGCGCCCAGATCCGCGCCTTCACTTTCGAGAAGATCAGGGATGCCCGCCTTCCAGCGATCCTAGTGAGCCATGACGCAGAAGATGCGACTGCGGCCGCAGGCGACGTGATCGCTCCGATGTGAACCTTGGCGGGCGAAAGAACGCAGCACTGCCCGCCACGATCGCTATCCTGCTCCCGAGCGCCCCCTCCCACGTCAGGATGGCCTGCTTTGTCTGAATTCTTCGCTAAAACGCCTGCCACATTGCGTGGTTACGGCAACCGCGTAACTGCAGGGTCCGACCCAGCCATCCACCGTCGAAGGCTGTGGATGCCCGGGGGACGCCCAAGCACGACATGAGCAGGTAACATCGGCTGCCGTGCTGACGAAGCTATCCCGCTTGGGCGCCGCGTTGCGCGAAGACGCTGTGTTGCGTTCGCTCAACGTTAAGCTCTTGATGTCTAGAGTTTCGTGGGAGGGCGCGGCGCTGGACGGAGCCGGCGCTCGACGCGCTCGGTTGATCCCAGCATCCACCTGGAGGGGGGCTAAGGCTTCGGACGCCGCGGCTGGCCGGGAGTGTGGGATTCGAACCCACGGAACCCTTCCAGGCTCGGTGGTTTTCAAGACCACTGCATTCGACCGCTCTGCCAACTCCCGGGCGCCGAGGCGGCCATGGTCTAAAGCGCGCCCACGCCACCCTGTCAACGCCGGGATCTTTCCAGCGGTCCGCGCATCGCCTAGCCTATCGCACGAGACTCGCCGAAGTGAGACCGGCAGGCCAGACCCTGACGAGCCCGATGCGTCACTGCTCCAAGACTGAAAACGGTCCAGGCGAGGCCGGTCCAGATGTCCCTGCCAATAGGCGACCGGGACAACGTCCTGGCGTGATCGGCGCTGCGGTTCTCTTGATCGCAACATCGATGACAGGCTGTGTCGACCAAAACGGCGGACTGCCGCTTTCATCGACCGAGGGGAGCAGCACAAATTCAGCGAGCAGCACTGAATCAGCGGACGTCGCCGAAACCCAACCAGCCCAGGCCGAGATGGCAGGTACAGCAGCGCTACCCGCGGGCTTCATCGGCCCGCCGCTTGTCGAGCCTGCGCTCTACGGACAAACTTGGGAAGGCCAGGTCTTCTCGGGGCTCGAGCCGCGGCCCGACATTTTCGAAAGCCGCGACACCGTCCGTTGGGAGGGCCGCGACACCCTTGCCGGGATCTGGATCGCGCATCCCAACGCGCCGCCCGCCATCCGAGCGCGCTTCCTCAATCCGCGGACTGGCCGGGCCGCCGACGGGGCGCTGATTCAGCGGCCCGCTGCGACGGAACCGCTGATCTCGTCTGAAGCAGCAAAGATCCTCGATATCCGTCCGTATCGCGACACAGGGATCATTATCGTCGCCGTCGACTTCCCGACGATCATCGCCGTCCGCGCCGAGCCTGCTGAACCTGAGCAAGTCGATCAAAGCGCACCCGCCGAGCCCGAGGAAACCGCCCTTTCCAGCGCCGAGATTGCCGATGTGATCGCGAACGCCGCTCCTACAGCGACCCCGCCCGAAGCGCCCGACGACGCGGCAGGCGCGGCGGGCGTGGCGGGCGACGGAGAGCCCGAGCCGCTAGAGGGAACGACCGAGAGCACGGAGGCGCTGGTCGACATCGCAGCCGTTGCATCAGAGGACGCAGCGTTCGTCTGGGAGGCGGAGACCCCATCGGAGAGCGCGACGCCCGATCCGCAGCCCATCGCTGCAGCCGTAACGACCGACGAGGACGTGGTCGAGCCCGCGCCCGAGGCGCCATCAGAACCGACCGTACCGTCCGAAGAGACCGAGGAAACACCAGGCCTGCTAACGCTCCCATCGACCGCGCCGGCAATTGCGGCACCTCAGGACCCGGAACCGGCCGCCGAACCCGAAGCAGCACCGCCTGAACCGACAGAGACGGTGATTGAGACGGTCGCCTCGCCACCGTCCGCGGAAAGCCCGGCGAAGGCAGCAGCCGACATCGACGAGAGCCCGCCCCGGCTGCGCTATCTTCAGGCTGGCGTTTTCGGCGTGGAGGAGAACGCGCGTCGGGTTCTCCGGGCGCTGACGGCCAGGGGCTATGAGGGGCAGTCGATCCCCGTCGATCTCGGCACGGGGCCAGCCTTCCGCGTGCGGGCGGGACCTTTCGCCAGCGTATCCGCTCGCAACGAGGCCGCGACCATTCTCCGCAATCTCGGGATCCGAGACGCCGTACCGGTCGTCCGCTGACGCACGACCGGTGTCGACCACGCCGACGTGCCGGCCCGCCACGCCGCCGAGGCTCGTGGTCCGACGCAGATTGAACTCAGACTGAACGCACCCGTTCACGTCATCCCCGGGCTCGACCCGGGGATCCAGAAGATCGAAAGACTTCAAGCGCCTTCGGGAAAATGGACTGCCAGATCGAGCCCAGCACTGACGGTGTCTCGTGTCTCGGCCACACCACTAGGCGTCTCTCATCCCGTCCGCTAGAAAATCGCGAGTGCTGCAACGGAGACCTCATGGCAACTCTGCCCAAGACCCTGTCCGCCACCCTCGCCCGAACCACGCTCGCAACCCTCGGTCTGCTCCTGTCGCTCGCGCCACTATCAGCGCAGGACATGTCCACACCGGCTCGGGCTGCGATCGTAAAGGACATGCTCTCCGGCGCGATCCTGTTCGAGAGGAACGCCGACGAACCGCTGCCGCCTGCCTCCATGTCGAAGCTGATGACCAACATGATGGTCTTCGAATGGCTCGAGAGCGGGCGGCTCAAGATGAGCGATGAGTTTCTGGTATCGAACCGCGCCGCCTCGCTCGGTGGCTCGCGCATGTTCATCCGTGAGGGCAGCCGGGTCAGCGTCGAGAACTTGCTGCGGGGCGTCGTGATCCAGTCGGGCAATGACGCGGCCGTGGCGCTGGCCGAGGCCATCGCAGGGACCGAGGAGGCCTTTGCGGAGCTTATGAACCGCCGGGCAGCCGAACTCGGCATCGCGAATGCGCGGTTCGCCAATGCGACCGGTTGGCCCCATCCGGATCACCGGATCAGCGTGCGCGCGCTCGCGACCATCGCCGAGCGGATCATCACCGAATACCCGGACTACTACCCGCTGTTCTCGGAACGGGAATTCACCTGGGACGACATCAAGCAGCGGAACCGGAACCCTCTGCTCGGCAATCTCGACGGGGCGGACGGGCTCAAGACCGGTCATACGGAGGAGGCGGGCTATGGCCTCGTCGCCTCGGCCGAGCGCGAGGGCCGGCGGATCGTGCTGGTGGTGGCGGGGCTGGAGAGCACCGGTCAGCGGCGCCAGGAGGCGGAGCGGCTGATGAACTGGGCCTTCCGCGCCTTCGAGACCAAAGTGCTTCATCGCGCGGGCGAGCCGGTGATCGATGCCGAAACCTGGGTTGGAGGAGCTGATAGCGTGCCGCTTGCGCCCATTGAGGATGTGGTTCTGACGGCGCCCTTGGGCGATCTCGACCGTGCGACCGTGACCGCGCATTACGACGGGCCGCTGCCGGCGCCGATCGCGGCAGGCGACGTGCTGGGCGAGATCGAGATCGCCGTTCCCGGGCTGCCGCCGCGGCGCGTACCGTTGGCCGCGACGGAGGATGTTGCCCCGGGCGGTTTCGTCGTGCGTGTCGAGGCGGCGGCGGAGCTGCTGTTTCTCGAAGCACTCGCGCTCGCAGGTCTCTGAGGAGACGTGAGCGGGGACGACGAAGACGGCGCTGAAGCGCTCCACGAAGCTCGTCAAGCGGCTTTACGCCCCTCTTGGCCGAAGCGCGCGACCGGCGCGCTCTTCGTGACGCTCGAGGGTGTGGATGGGGCGGGGAAATCGACCCAGGCACGGCTCCTCGCCGACCGTCTGCGCGAACGGGGCCACGCTGTCACCCTTACCCGCGAGCCCGGGGGCGCGCCGGGGGCCGAGGCGATCCGCGCGCTTTTGGTGACGGGCGAGCCTGGACGTTGGTCGCCCGAGACGGAGGCGCTCCTCTTCACTGCGGCCCGACGCGACCATGTCGAGCGGGTCATAGCGCCGGCGATGGCCGAGGGGCAGATTGTGCTCTGCGATCGCTTCGTCGACTCGACGCGCGCCTACCAGGCAGCGGCTGCCCGCCAACTCGTCGATGCGCTGCATGCGCATGCCATCGGGATCGAGCCGGATCTGACCCTCATTCTGGAGCTCTCACCGGAAAGCGCCCTCGCGCGGGCGACATCCCGGGGTGGCCCGCTCGAGGATCGGTTCGAGCAGAAGGGCCTCGCCTTTCAGAAAACCCTGGCGGGAGCGTTCCGCTCGATCGCTGAGGCGGAGCCCGAGCGCTGCCACATGATCGATGCCAATGCGCCGGCCGATGCAGTGATTGAGCGTCTATGGCGCGTGCTCGAGCCGCGACTGCCCAACCCAGCTGGGGATGCAGCATGAGCGCCCGGGACGAAACGGCGGAGCCGGATCGGCGGCCCGGACTGCCCCATCCCCGGGAAGCGCTGTCGCTGATCGGCCAAGCCGCGGCGGAGCGCAGTTTTCTCGATGCTTGGTCCACCGGTCGGCTGCATCATGCCTGGATGCTGCGCGGCCCGGCCGGCGTGGGCAAGGCGACGCTCGCCTATCGCATCGCGCGGGCGTTGATCGCGGATGGGGATGGCGCACCACCCCCGCATCTCGACACTGCGGAAGACTGTCCGGTACGCCGTCGGATCATCGCAGGTTCCGAGCCGCGGCTTGCCGTCCTTCGCCGCCCGCTGAACGAGCGGACGGGGCGGCTGCGGACACAGATCGGCGTCGATGAGGTCCGGGCGCTCCGCAGTTTTCTGGCGCTCTCGGCACCGGACGGCGGATGGCGGGCGATCATCGTCGATGCGGCGGACGAGATGACGGTGCAGGCCGCGAACGCGCTGCTTAAGGGCTTGGAGGAGCCGCCGCCACGCACCGTTTTCCTGCTCGTCACCCATGCCGCAGGGCGCCTTCTGCCAACGATCCGGTCGCGGACGCGGGTACTCGACCTCGCCCCGCTTGGCCCGGACGACCTCGCCATGGCGCTTAGGGGTCTCGGCCTCGAACCGGACACAGCCGAAGCTGAAGCGCTCGCGGCCTTGGCGGGGGGCTCCGTCGGCGCGGCGGTCGATCTCGCCAATGGCGGCGGCATCGCCCTTTTCCGAGAACTATGTCGCCTGCTGAGCCCTACCGCACGCGGTTTCGAGGTCGAACGCGGGCCACTCGTGACCCTTGGCGAGAGTGCGCTCGGTCGCCAGGGCGAGGGGCGCTATGGGCTGATCGCGTCGCTCTCTCCACTCCTCGCAGCGAGGCTCGCCAGGGCCGCGGGCGGTGCGGCACCGCCTGCCGCGATGGCCGAAGAGGCGCGTCTCCTGGACCATGCCAGCGGCCATTCGGCACTCGCCCCGATGCTCGCGGAGGGGGCGGCCGGCATGAGCGAAAGCCTTGCCGCAGCGCGGGCTGTCTCCCTTGACCCTGCTCGAACCGTCATGGATACGTGGCTCGGCTTCGAGGCGGCGCTTTCCCGACCCCTGCAACGCGCTTGAGCCGCAACCGCGGGACCAGAGGGCTGGGAGAGGAGCATCGCCGATGAGCCAGCAACGCCCAGCCCTTCCGAATGCCGACCCCGAGAGGACTTCGGCACCCAAGATCGTCGACAGTCACTGCCATCTCGACTTCCCAGACTTCGAGGGCGAGCTGCCAGCGGTCGTCGCGCGTGCGGCTGCGGCCGGGGTCACGCGCATGGTCACGATCTGCACCCGCCTCTCCGCCGAACGCCATGTCCGCGCCATCGCCGAACGGTTCCCCGGTGTCTTCTACGCCGCCGGCACCCATCCGATGCGCGCGGCCGAGGAGCCGATGGTTACCGTCGAGGCGCTCACCGCCCTCGCTGGCCACCCCAAATTCGTTGGCATCGGCGAGACCGGGCTCGACTATCACTACACGGCCGAAAGCAAGCCCGAGCAGCAGGAGAGCTTGCGGGTCCATATCGAGGCTGCGCGACGCACCGGCCTGCCGCTGATCATCCACGCCCGCGACGCCGATGACGACATGGCACGCATCCTGAGCGAGGAACATGCGGCGGGGCCGTATTCTTGTGTGATGCACTGCTTCTCCTCAGGCCCGGCACTGGCGGAGACGGCGCTCGGCCTCGGCTTCTATCTCTCGATGTCGGGGATCGCGGCCTTCAAGAAATCGGACGCGTTGCGCGCGATCTTTGCCACGGCGCCCGCGGATCGGCTGCTGGCGGAGACCGACAGCCCCTATCTCGCGCCGCCCCCCTTTCGCGGTAAGCGCTGCGAGCCCGCCTATACCGCGCTCACGGTCCAGGCGGTGGCAGAGGCGCTCGGCAAGGATCCGGTCGCCTTTGCCCGACAGACGACGGAGAATTTCGACCGACTTTTCGCCAAGGCAGCGGCCGCGGGCGAGGAGGCGGCTGCGTGAGTGAGACCGCGCGCCTGCGCTTCACCATTCTCGGCTGCGGCTCCTCGGGCGGTGTGCCGCGGATCGGGCCGGAGGGGCCGAATTGGGGCGTCTGTGACCCATCCGAGCCGCGCAACCGCCGGCGCCGCTGCGCGCTGCTCGTCGAGCGGGTGAACGGCACCGCACGCACCTCGGTCCTGGTCGATGCTGGGCCGGATTGCCGCGAACAGCTTATCGATGCCTGCACCGGCCGGCTCGACGCGGTCGTCTTCACCCATGACCACGCGGATCACTGCCACGGCATCGACGACTTGCGCATGGTGTTCTTCAATCGCCGCAAGCGCCTGCCCGCACATATGGACGCCTCAACCTGGGTAACGGTGAACCGGCGCTTCGGTTACGTGTTCGAGACGCCGGAGGGTTCGGCCTATCCGCCGATCCTCGATCTGATGCCGATCAACGGGCCCTTTGCGATCGATGGGCCGGCGGGCGCCCTGCCCTTTCACCCCTTCGCCGTGCCGCATGGGGAGTTCACGGCACTCGGCTTTCGCATCGGCCCGCTCGTCTATCTGCCCGATATCTCGGAGATGACCGAGGAGGCCTGGTCCGTGACGGCGGGCGCGCAAGTCTGGGTGCTGGACGCGCTGCGCTACACGACCCATCCGAGCCATGCGAATGTGGAGACAGCGCTCGGCTGGTTGGCGGAAGCCGGCGCGCCGGAGGCGTATCTCACCAATCTGCATGTCGATATCGACTATGCGACGCTCGAAGCGGAGACGCCGGCCCATGTTCACCCGGCGCATGACGGGCTGGTGCTGGAGTTCGCCGGATGAGGCATCGGCGCGCGGGGTGCGGGATCACGCCATGACGACCCGATGACCGGCATCGAAGCACTCTTCCTGATCGTCCTGCCGGTCTTCCTGGTCGTCGGTAGCGGGTGGCTGGCCGTCAGGTCGCGGGTCTTCCCGGATGAGGGTGTGACGGCGCTCGTGAAGTTCGCAACCGGGATCGCCATCCCGGTGCTGCTGTTCCGCGCGATCTATGGGCTCGATCTCTCGAGTGCTTTAGAGCCGGCGCTGCTCGCCTCGTTCTATCTCGGTGCGATCATCTCCTTCGCGACGGGAACGCTCATCGCGCGGCGGGTCTTCGGCCGTCGTCCGGGTGAGGCGGTCGCCGTCGGCTTCTGCGCGCTCTTCTCGAATTCGGTGCTGATCGGGATTCCGATCTTTACCCGTGCCTATGGCGAGCCGGCGCTGGAGCCTGTGTTTGCGATCATCGCGTTCCATGCGCCGTTTTGCTACCTCGTCGGCATTCTGACGATGGAGGTCAGCCGGCGGGACGGAGCGCCATTGATGGTGGCGATCCGGCGCACGGCGGATGAGATGTTCCACAACGCGCTCACGCTGGGAATCGCGGCGGGATTCGCCTTCAATCTGTTGGGGATCGTCCTGCCGGAGCCTGCGATCGCAGCGGTCGATCTGATCGCGCGCGCGGGCCTGCCGGTGGCGCTTTTCGCGCTCGGCGGCGTGCTGACGCGGTACAAGCTGGCAGCGGCCGTGCCGGAAGCGGCGGCGACGAGTGCTGTGAGCCTGTTCCTACATCCGGCGGTGGCTTGGGTGCTGGCGACCCAGGTCTTTGCGCTTTCGGCAGAGTTTACGCGTGCGGCCGTGCTTATCGCGGCGATGCCGACGGGGGTGAATGGCTACATCTTCGCGGCGATGTACGATCGCGCGGTGGAGACGGCGGCATCGACCGTGCTGATCGCGACGGCGACGAGCCTTCTGTCCATCACCTTCTGGCTTTGGGTGCTGGGCGGCAACGCCCTCGCGCCACTGCCGTGAGAAGGCCGATTGGCTTCGGCCCGAGGCATGGTTCAATGCCCTCCCAAGCGTCCCCTCCCACGTCATGGTAGGCCGCGAGACATTAAGGATCGGCGAACGCTGCTCCCCATAAATGCGCAACGGCTGAACGTTTGCGGGCATTGTGCCGCGCAGGGCGCGAAATGTCTTGAGTATGGTGGTCCGAATGGAGCGGCACGCGCGCATCGACGTCATCCGCGGGCTTGCCCCGCGCATCCACGGCCTGTGGCGCCGGATCGCCGGGTCGTCCCTGGGAATGACGTAGCTCTCGAGAGTAAGACAGGTCAGAAAGCGCTTTAGGGATGTTGCGGGGCGGTTAACTGTGCACGCGGCGGACGGTTTCGGCGGTTCGTCGGATGGCGAGCATGGTCTCCTCGTCCTTCCGGTCGAGGTTCTTCATCTGCATCACCATGCGGCGGTTGCTGCGGAACCGGCTTTCATGGCGGGCCAAAAAGTCCCAGTAGAGCGTGGTGAAGGGGCAGGCATCCTCGCCCACGGCCTGTTTCGGGTCGAACCGGCACTGGCCGCAGCGGTCCGACATGCGGGAGACATAGGCGCCGGACGCGGCGTAGGGCTTGGTGCCCACGATCCCGCCATCGCCGTGCTGGCTCATGCCCAGCGTGTTCGGCAGCGAGACCCAGTCGATGGCGTCGAGATACATCTCCATATGCCATTCGTGGAACCGGAAGGGATGGGCGCCCCAGAGGAGCGAGAAGAGGCCGGAGATCATCAGGCGTTGGATGTGGTGGGCGTAGGCCTCCTCCACGACTTGGCCCAGCGTGTCCGCGAGGCAGGCCATCTCGGTCTCGCCGGTCCAGAAGAAGGCCGGGAGCTCGGCATCGGCGCCGAGGCCGTTCATGGCGGCATAGTCCGGCATCTCGGTCCAGTAGACGCCGCGGATGAACTCACGCCAGCCGAGGATTTGGCGGACGAAGCCCTCGACGGCGTTGAGCGGTGCGTGGCCGTCCTCATAGGCCTCGATCGCCGCGGCACAAACCTCGCGGGGATCGAGCAGCTTGAGGTTCATCACGGCCGAGAGGCGGGCGTGGTAGAGCGTGGAGTTGCCGCCGGCGATGGCGTCCTGGAAATCGCCGAAGAGCGGCAGCCGATGCTCGATGAAATCGCGCAGATGGGCGAGCGCCGCGTGCCGGGTCACGGGTTCCGAGAAGCCTTCGGTCGAGCCGGGGGCATCCGGAAACAGGCGCTCCACCATGCGCATCACCGCGCGGGTGGTGTCATCGGGCTCGGAGCGGGGGCGGATGGGCAGCGATCCGGGGCCGCCCTTGCCGAAGCTTTTGCGGTTGTCCTTGTCGAAGTTCCAAGCACCGCCCGCCGGTTGGTCGCCATCCATGAGCCAGCCGGTTTCTCGACGCATGGCGCGGTAGAAGTCTTCCAGAATGAACCGTTTGCGCCCCTCGCGGAGTTGCCGGAACTGCTTCGGGGTCGAGAGGAAATGGGTGTCCTGCCAAACGACGAGGCCGTTGAAGCGCTGCCTTAGGGCAGCACCCACGCGCCAGTCGCCGGGCCAGGTAACATGGACTTCTTCGGCGTCGATCCGGGCGGCGCCCTCGGCCAGGGTTTCGACCGGCGCATCGCCGTCGAGGGCGTGGTAGTGCACCTTCCAGCCCTTCTCGCGCAGCGCGTCGGCAAAGAGGCGCATGGCGGCGAAGAACATCACCAGGCGCTTCTTGTGCTGGCGGAGATAGACTGCCTCCTCGCGCGCCTCGGTCATGACGATCACGTCCCTCGCAGGATCGCTTTCGCGCAGGATCTTGGCGTCGATATCAAGCTGATCGCCGAGCACGAGGATCGCGCGGCGGGCACGGTCGGTCATGGGCTGCTCTCAGGTCTTCTTGGCGGCGCGGCGGCAGCGGTCGGAGCAGAAGCGCACCGCCTCCCAGTCCCGTGCCCATTTTTTGCGCCAGGTGAAGGGCAGGCCGCAGGTAGCACAGATCTTGGTGGGGAGATCCCCCTTTTTGCGCATCCGGGCCATGGGCTTAGCCTAGGCAGGGCGCGCCGGCGCGGGCTGCAGCTTCGGGCCCGAAGAGGCCCTCATGGGTCTCCTCCCCGCCGTCGCGGTGGCCGAAGCTTGCCGTGACGCGGGCGCCCGCGATCTCGGCCCCGTCGACGCGCGTGCCGCCGGGCAGGCGATCGTCGAGATCGAGTGTAAGCGTCACGCTCTCGCCTGTGGGCATAGCCGCAAAATCAAGCGCTAGGGCTTCGTCGCCGTCCTCGGCCGTGGGGATCGTCGCGAGATGCTGCGCGCCTGCCGCGACGCGGAGAGGTTGCGCCACGTTGAAGCCTTCGCCGCCCGGCACGACGTCGATCACGAGGCGTCCAGCGGAACCCGCGAACGCGATATCGACGCTCTCGAGCAGCCAGCCCTGGGGGCTGACATTCTCGACGATGATGCGGTCGACGGGCGCGCCGTCGCTGAAACGCACTTCGACTGTGGGTCCGCAGATCGGCAGCGCGGAGGTGGCAAGGCTCAAGAACATGCGAGATGACATAGACGGCTCGCCGTGCGGGGCGAGGCCCAGCCTCGCCTGTGCGACGGGCAAAACGCCGCGCCTCGTGCACAGCTCGGGCGCCGGGCGAGAAACATAGGCTCCCTCCCAGCGGCCTGGATCGCCGGGTCGAGCCCGGCGATGACGGCTGCCGGGAGAGGTTGCGAAACCGCAACCGCCTTTAGAACTCGAAGCGGCCCTGGCGATCTTCGCGGGGTGGGTGCTCAATGCGCGGGCGGCGGCGGGAGGCGTGTTTCTTGAGGATCGCGCGCTTGCCTTCCTCGAAACCGTCTTTGCGGCGCTGCGCGAAGATGCGTTCCTTGGCGGCGCGGGCGGCGGCCACGGGCTCGACCAGCGGTTCGGGATAGTCGCGGCCGATCACGCAACCTGCGGCGCGCTGCTCCTCTGCCGTTGCGTGCCAGGGTTCGTGCAGGCGTTTGGTCGGCAAACTCGCCAGCTCCGGCAGCCAGCGGCGGAGGAACACGCCATCGGGGTCGTGGTCCTTGGACTGCTTAACGGGGTTGTAGATGCGCACGGTGTTGATGCCGGTCGTGCCGGACTGCATCTGGCTCTGCGACCAGTGGATCCCCGGCTCGAAATCCGTGAAGAGCCGGCCGAGGCCGGGACCGAAGCGCCGCCAGTCGAGCCAGAGATGGTAGGCCGCGACGGAGCACACCATCGCCCGCATGCGGAAATTGAGCCAGCCGGTGGCGCGGAGCGCGCGCATGCAGGCATCGACCATGGGCAGCCCGGTTTGCCCGGTGAGCCAGGCTTCAAGCCGCGTCTCGTCATGGTCGCCCTCGCGCAGGCCCTCATAGACGGGGTGCATGCAGCGATGCTCGATCTCGGGTTCGTCTTCGAGCTTCTGTATAAAGTGGCAGCGCCAGTGGAGCCGGGCGATGAAGCTGTCGATCGACTGCCGGTAGGCCTTGCTCTCGTGATAGCGCTGCGCTGCGACCGCCTCCTGAAAGGCCTCGCGCACCGAGAGTGTGCCCCAGGCGAAATGGGGCGAGAGGCGCGAGCAGGCGTCGTATGCGGTAACGGGCGAGGACATCTCTTTGCGGTAGTGCTCACCCCGGCGGGTCAGAAAGCTCTCGAGCAGCGATCGTGCCGCGAGCGGCGTTGCGGCAATGGCCTCGGCCGGGTCGGGGGCGAGGCCGAGCGCGCCGCCATCAGGGAGCGCTCCTGGCGACAATCCATGAGGCTTTAACGATTGAGGCACCGGGGATGCTGCCTCGAGCATCCGCCGGTCCCATTTCTGGGCCCATCCGTCGCGGCTTTTGAGCCGACGGATGACGCCGCCGTTCTGTGTCTCATGCCATGGAACGCCATGCTCCCGCGCCCAGGCCGCGACCGCCTGATCCCGCCTGTAGGACCAGGCCTCCCCGGTTTCCTCGTGGCTCCAAAGCCCGGCGATGCCATGCTCGGCACGGAGATCCTCGAGCACGGGCAAAGCCGGCCCACTACGAACGACGAGAGCGCTGCCGAGTGCGGCCAGTTCGTCACCAAGATCGGCGAGCGCGCCGGCCACGAAGCGCCATTGGCGAAGGGATGCGCAGGGCGCGCCCCACATCTCCGGCTCAACGACGTAAAGGGGCAGCAGCGCCGCGCCTTCGTCGCGCGCGGCTTCGGCAGCGATGGCTAGCGGCGCGTGATCGAAGACGCGGAGGTCTCGCTTGAACCAGACGATGTGAAGCCGTGGCATCGGCAACCCCCTGTCACGGCACACCGCCTATCGCTCGGCAGGCTCAGGCCGGTGCAACGAAGGCATACCGATCTCCGCGACGGGCTGGTAGAGAACCTAGGACCTGAAACAACGGATCCAACAGATGCAATCGCCGCAGTGTGGGGGCCCTCCCTTAGATGCGGATTGAGAGGCACACCCCAAGCGGTGGAGGAGCAGGCAGGCCGCGAGCTTGCTCCTCGAACCTCATTCTGCCCACGCCCAGAGACGCCAACCGATCCTAATCCCGTAGTCGTCGGCTGAGCGGTCGGCGTTCCGGCACTCACGTGCCATCGGCAACACAACCACCCAGCGCGCGCTGCGAGCGTCCGCGGAAGGCACGGTTTTCAACGGGCCTTTCAGCCAAGCTCACCCATAAGTTGGGACTTTGCCTCGACCAACAGCTCGGCCATCTTCGTGCGCACGGCATCGGCTTCGATACCGACGGCGCGGGCCTCGAAATCACCCATGACTTTCCGCACCACATCTTCGTGGCCGGCTTCCTCGAAATCCGCCTTCACGACGGCCTTCGCATAGGCCTCGATCTCGCTCGGCTCGGTGATCCCCATCTCGCGGGCGGCCCATTCTCCCAGCAGCCGGTTACGCCGCGCCTCCGCTTTCCACTGCATCTCCGCGTCATGGGCGTATTTGCTCTCGAAGGCCTTCTGGCGCTCATCGAATGTCGTCATTGTCCATGCTCCCTCGATACTTCGCTTCGGCGGCGCGAATGGCGGACCCGCATGCGTGCCGCACTGTGCTGTGATCGCGCGCGGGCGGCAAGTCGGAAGCGCCCGTTCCGTGCGCGCAATCGGCTCTGAAGTCATCGTGCCGGTTGTGCTTATGACTGGCGCGGCGGCACCGCCCTCAACCCCGCTCGACGGAGCTGGCCGGTACCGACACCCTCAGCAGGTCAATTCGCGCCGGCAACACTTGGAATGCGGGGCCGCCGCGCATATACCCGTGCCTCGCCGTCGCAGCGTCGCGCTGCAGCGTGCATTTGTGCTGCCGCCATGGATAGGCGGCGCTCTGGGAGAGACAAATGGCCCGCCGCCGACTGGTCTATGAGGGCAAGGCGAAGATCCTCTACGAAGGACCCGAGCCGGGGACGCTCGTGCAGTACTTCAAGGACGATGCGACCGCCTTCAACGCCGAAAAGCACGAGGTTGTCGACGGCAAGGGCGTGCTGAACAATCGCATCTCCGAGCATATCATGACGGCGCTCTCGGCGATCGGCATCCCGAACCACTTCATCCGCCGCATCAATATGCGCGAGCAGCTGATCCGCGCCTGCGAGATCGTGCCGCTGGAGGTGGTGGTCAGGAACGTCGCGGCGGGGTCGATGGCGCAGCGCCTTGGCATCGAGGAAGGCACCGCCCTGCCCCGCCCGATCATCGAATTCTACTACAAGGACGACAAGCTGGGCGATCCGATCGTCTCGGAAGAGCACATCATCGCCTTCAATTGGGCGAACCAGCAGGACATCGACGACATGGTGTCGCTGGCGCTGCGGGTGAACGACTTTCTCTCGGGCCTCTTCACCGGGGTCGGGATCAAGCTCGTCGACTTCAAGATCGAGACCGGGCGGATCTGGGAGGGCGACTATCAGCGCATCATCGTAGCCGACGAGATCAGCCCCGATAGCTGCCGGCTGTGGGACATGAAGACGGGCGAGAAGCTCGACAAGGACGTGTTCCGCCGCGATCTCGGCAATCTGACCGATGCCTATACCGAAGTTGCCCGCCGCCTCGGCATCCTGCCCGAGAACGGCCAGGTCGCAAAACAGGGCCCTAAGCTCGTGCACTGAGCGTGATCGCGCATCGGAACGCCTTCATCCGAACGCTTCACGGGCCGGGCCGAGAGCTGCATGCTGAGCATCCTTCAATCTGCCGCTGAGACGATTGGACGGGGGCCGGCGACGCTCTTGATCCTGACGCTCGCACTGATGTCGGCGGCCTATCCGCTCCTGACCTGGCGGCTCCGTGGGGGATGGGAGACGGTCGAGGCGGAGGTCATTGGGGTCTCCAATCGTCGGACGCTCGCCTCGAGCACCCATGCAGTCGCTATCCATGTGGTCGGCGAGGAGACGCCGCGCGATGCGCCTGTGCAGATCGACATCTCCAAACATCCCGTGGGTCCCGGAGACAAAGTGACGCTATTGCGCAACCCGGCCTCGGGGCGGGTCGTGCGGGATCGGTGGGACGGGGCGAGCGTGCCTCTGATGCTGGCACCCCTGATCGCGATGGCAGCGCTCGCGCTTTATGCGGAGTGAGCGAGACCGCACTCGATGCGGCGGGTCGCCAGAAGCGCGGGCGCGCAGGCTGCGACCATGACGGCGCCGAGCGCGAAGGCGGCCGAGGCTGTGCCCGCGACCTGTCCGAGCCAACCGGCAAGAAGCGGCCCGCCCACCGTGCCCGCGTAGAACAGGGTGAAGAAGACACCCATACCCTCGGCCCGGACGGGCGCGGGCAGGACGCCGGCGGGCAAGCTCATGATGGGCCCCGCGGGCAAGCCACCCACCAGCCCTGCCGCGAGAAACACTGCGACGAGCGGGGCGCCCGACGCGCCGGCTGCCAGGAGGACGGCAAAGCCCGCTAGGCTCGACCAGAGCACAAGCCCGGGGCGCCCTGTCCGGTCGGCGAGAAAACCGCCGAGGGGGACGCTGACCGCCACGAGCCAAAGGACAGCGCTCGTCATCCGCCCGGCCTCGACCGGGGGCCAGCCACGCTCTGCCAAAAGCGCCGGGCCAAAGCCGAAGATCATGCCGAGAGCGCCGTTATAGAGCCCCCAGACGGCGCCTGTCGCGATGGCGCCCCGTAGTGGCCCAGCGCTGAGCCTTACCTCAGACGCGACGGCCGGGGCTGCGCTTTTGCCGTCAGCGGCGCCTGGCACGCCGAAAGCGAAGACGGTGAGCCCGCCCATCACCAATAGAGCCGTGAGCCAGAGCGCCGTGCCAAGACCTGCGCTATCGGCGACCGGTGGCAAGACGAGAAGGGCTGCGGCGATCCCGACAGGCCATGAGTTGACGAAAATGCCCATGGCCGTGGCCAAGCGACCGCCGACGAAGGCATCGGCGACCATCTTCGACATCAGGATGTTGAGGAGAACGCCGCCAGTGCCGGCCACCGCGCGGGCCGCAAGCTGCGCGCCCCAGCCGAGGGGCAGTGCCACAAGACATCCGCCGAGCGCCATGAGACCGAGGCCCAACAGCACCACCCGCCGCTCCCCGAAACGTCGACCGATCGCACCCCCCGGATAGGCCGCGACAAGGCC
>JBCDFC010000054.1:0-22979 GCA_039178805.1 Pseudomonadota bacterium
GCCACAAGGCCGTCGCGGGGCGCCCGGATGCTGTGCTCCATCTTCATGGCTTCGATGACGGCGAGGATCTGGCCCTCCTCCACCCGGTCTCCGGGCCCAACGGAAAGCGTTTTGACAAGGCCGGGAAGAGGGGCGATGACCTGATCGCCGCCGACGGATCCCTCATCCACCAGGGCCCTCGGATCCTCTCGCCGCAGCACCAAGCGTCCATTTGCCTGGGCGATTGTCACCTCATCGCCATCGTGGTGGACTGCAAAGCGGCGGCGTACGCCATCACTCTCAACCTGCCAGAACGGGCCGTCGCCGATGCGCGCGACGTGAAGCTTGGCGTTGCCGAGTGTCGTCTCAGTGACGAGGGCGTGGCCTTCCCTGCCGATGGCTATGTCATGGACGGTCTCACCCGCTTTCAGCCGGATATGCGACCTGGCCGTACCCCAAGCGCGCCAGCCATCGAGGGGGGCTGGGGGGCCGAGCAGGCCCGTGATCGCCGCCGCCGCCAGCGTGAGATCCTCACTGGTTGGGAGGGCTTCGGCCTGCAGCGCCGGCCCGTTGCGTGCGATGATGCCGGTATCGATCTGACCGTCAGTCATATCAGGCAGCGCCGCGAGCCGCGCCAAGAAGTCGAGATTGGTCGTGAGGCCGGATACCGCCGTCCCGGCCAGCGCCTCGCCGAGCCGCGCAAAGGCCGCCCTCCGGTCCGGTGCATGGGCGACGATCTTCGCGATCATCGGGTCGTAATACGGGCTTACGAGATCGCCAGCCCGCACCCCTGCATCGACCCGGATGCCTGGGCCAGAGGGCTGTGCGAAGGCGCGGATCCAGCCCGTCTGCGGCACGAACTCGCGCGCCGGGTCCTCCGCGCAGAGCCGCGCCTCCACCGCATGGCCGCTGAGCTCAACCCGGTCCTGCGTGAGGCCGAGGGCCTCACCCGATGCGACGCGAAGTTGCAGCGCCACGAGATCGAGCCCGGTCACCGCCTCGGTCACCGGATGCTCGACCTGAAGACGCGTGTTCATCTCCATGAAGAAGAAGCAATCCTCGGCACCCTCCGCCATGCGCGCCCCGTCGACGATGAACTCGACGGTGCCGGCGCCCACATACCCCACCGCCTCTGCCGCCCGGATCGCGGCCCCGGTCATCGCGTGGCGGAGCTGGGGCGTCATGCCAGGGGCGGGGGCCTCCTCGATCACCTTCTGATGCCGCCGCTGGGCAGAACAGTCACGCTCGTAGAGATGCAGCACAGTGCCCGCCGCATCGCCGAAGACCTGCACCTCGATATGGCGGGGATTGGCGATGAACTTCTCGACCAGGACGCGGTCATCGCCGAACGCCGCCGCCGCCTCCGACCGTGCCCGCTCCAGCGCTTCCGCGAAATCGGCCGGGCGCTCGACGAGGCGCATGCCCTTGCCCCCGCCACCCGCACGCGCCTTGATGAGCACAGGATACCCGATCCGCTCGGCCTCAGATGCCAGGAAGGAGGGGCTCTGCTCGGCGCCGTGATAGCCCGGCACGACCGGTACCCCGGCCTCCTCCATCAGCCGTTTCGCGGCATCCTTCAGCCCCATGGCGCGGATCGCGGCAGGCGGCGGCCCAACCCAGACAAGACCCGCCGCCATCACCGCCTCAGCAAACTCCGGGTTCTCCGAGAGAAAGCCATAGCCGGGATGAACGGCATCGGCGCCGCACCGTTCGGCCGCCGCAAGCAAGCGCTCGGGCACGAGATAGCTCTCGGCCGCTGCTGCCGGCCCAACCGCCACCGCCTCGTCGGCTGCCTCCACATGGAGCGCCCCATCATCTGCGGCCGAGTACACCGCGACCGTACCGATGCCGAGCCCACGGGCCGTGCGCGCTATGCGACACGCAATCTCGCCCCGATTGGCGATAAGGAGCTTAGTAACCATGGTCCCATATGCCCGGGCATCGTAAGCTGCGGCAAGACCGAGCCTTGGTTGCGAACAATGCCTTGGCAGGACAAGTGGGTCGATAGCACTCACCACGACGATACCGCGATAGCGATATGGCGGTCAGCCGGTGTCCTCGTCTGTTGCAGTGGCTGATGCTCTGCGCCCTCGACGGTAGGACTTCCCACCGTGTCTCAACTTGCGCGCACGGCGTTGCATGACGACGTGCTGCGCTAGCGGCCGACCGGGTGCCTTTCGCCTCCCTCTCGGCGCGCGATCGACTGCTCCGTCAACGGCGTCATCCCGGGCTCCGCTCAGCGCCGCGTTTGCCTTTCTCCGCAAAGTACGCCGGATGCGCTTCTTCTTGCGGGGGACCGATTTGCGCGAGCCCTTGTCGCTCTCTCCGTAGGTCTCCCGACGGTCCAGCGAAAGACTCAGGAGCTTCTTCTCCTGGGGGCTGCGCCGCTTCTTCAAAGGCATGTCCGTCGCCCTGATCGCTGGATTGCTCTTCTGAGTGGCTTTGCTGTGCGTGCCGGCAGGCATACGAAATGCAAGCGCATGATCTGGGCATGCTCCAGCGCTTCCGAGATCGTTTCAGTTGCGATCACCGCAGCGCTTTCTGCAGGAAACCCATAGGCGCCGGTAGAGATGGAGGGGAAAGCCACGGTCTCTGCCTCGACGGACGAAGCGCAATCGAGCGCGTTTCGGTAGCAGGAGGCCAGCAGCTCAACCCCGCTATCGTCGCCACCCCGCCGGATAGGATCCACCGTGTGGATCATAAAGCGCGCCGGCAGATTGTGCCCCGAAGTGAGCTTAGCGCTTCCTGTCTCACAGCCCTTCAGCAAACGACACTCCTCAAGGAGCTTCGGTTGCGCGGCGCGAGATGAATGGCTCCGTCGACGCCACCGCCGCCTAGAAGCGAGCGGTTGGCGGCGTTGACGACGACATCGACGCGCTTCTTCGTGATGTCGCCAGCCCCAGTCGTCATGCGGTCGAGTACGTTGCACCCCATGCAAACGGTCCATCACATCCGGAAGACGCCGAAGCGGGTTTCGAGGATGGGGGCGGTGAGGCTCGTGGCGAGGCTTAGGGCGAGGGCTTCGCGGGTCTGCGCAGGCTCGAGGATGCCGTCGTCCCAGAGGCGGGCGGAGGCGTAGAGCGGGTGGCCCTGTTCCTCGAACTGCGCGATGATCGGCGCCTTGAAGGCGTCCTCCTCCTCCGCGCTCCAGGTCCCGCCCTTGCGCTCGATCCCGTCGCGGCGGAGCGTTGCCAGCACCCCCGCCGCCTGGAACCCGCCCATGACCGAGATCCGGCTGTTCGGCCAGGACCAGAGGTAGCGCGGGGAGTAGGCCCGCCCGCACATCCCGTAGTTCCCGGCGCCGAAGCTGCCGCCGATCAGAAGCGTGATCTTAGGCACTTCGGCGCAGGCGACGGCGGTGACGAGCTTCGCGCCGTGCCGCGCGATCCCCTCCGCCTCGTATCGCTTGCCAACCATAAAGCCGGTGATGTTTTGCAGGAATAGAAGGGGGATGCGCCGCTGGCAGCAAAGCTCGACGAAATGGGCGCCTTTCACCGCACTCTCGGAATAGAGGATCCCGTTGTTGGCAATGATGCCGACGGGCTGTCCCATGATCTCGGCGAAGCCGCAGACCAGCGTCTCGCCGAACCGTGCCTTGAAGGGGTCGAGCCGAGAGCCGTCGACGAGCCGGGCGATCACCTCGCGCACGTCGTAGGGGACGCGCGTGTCCGGAGGCAGGATGCCGGGGATCTCGGCCGGGTCATAGGCCGGCGCCTCGCCGCCGGGGTAGGGTGGGCGGTCACCGCCCACCCTACTCAAGTGTTTGACGGCGCGACGGGCAAGGGAGAGGGCGTGGGTGTCGTTTTCGGCCAAGTGATCCGCCACGCCGGAGAGGCGCGTGTGCACATCGCCACCACCCAGCTCCTCGGCCGTCACGACTTCGCCGGTCGCGGCCTTCACCAGGGGCGGGCCCGCGAGGAAGATCGTACCCTGTTCCTTCACGATGATCGCCTCGTCCGACATCGCCGGCACATAGGCGCCGCCCGCGGTGCAGGAGCCCATGACGACAGCAATCTGGGCGATACCGGCGGCGGACATTCGGGCCTGGTTGAAGAAGATGCGGCCGAAATGGTCCCGGTCGGGGAAGACGTTGTCCTGACGCGGCAGGTTCGCACCGCCCGAGTCGACCAAATAGATGCAGGGCAGCCGGTTTGCCTCCGCGATCTCCTGGGCGCGCAGGTGTTTTTTGACGGTCACGGGGAAGTAGCTGCCGCCCTTCACCGTGGCGTCATTGGCGACGATCATGCACCAGCGCCCGGAGACGAGGCCGACGCCCGCGATCACACCGGCTGCGGGCGCGTCTCCGTCATACACGCCATGGGCTGCAAAGAGCCCGATCTCGAGAAACGGGGAGCCGGCATCGAGCAGCCGTTCGACGCGCACGCGCGGTGCGAGCTTGCCACGCCCTTCATGCCGGGCACGGGCCTCCGCGCCACCGCCCTCAAGCGCCACCGCCGCCGCTGCGCGCACGACGGCTGCCGCTTCGTCGAATGCGCGCCGGTTCTCCTCGAACGCCGCCCCGCGCGGCTGGATCTGGCTTTCGATACGGGACATGGCGCTCTCCGACACTGGCGTAGGGCCCCGTTTTCGACTACGCACCCGGCCCGTGTACAGGAGCAACCCGATCTTTCTTCTCCGCCGCCTTTCAGGCGCCTTCCGGCCCCCCGCCGCGGACTGATCGCCGCCCGGGCGGGTCACCTGCCGACCATAGGATCGTTTAGGACGGAGAGGCGCACGCCTTGGGCGTGCAGGGAGGGAGATGTTCGTCCGGTTTGTTCGCCGGCAGCCGCATCCTCGCGTTGCGGCGGAGATCGGGTGCTACACCGCGCACGAGACGCCTCCTCGTCCCGAGCTGAGTGATCGCATGCTTCTCACGGTTGGAGTGGAGCGCGAACCTGAGCAGGGCGCCAGTCCCACGCGCTTTCGAAGAGCACGGCGCTCTCAGAACCCCCTGAGATCGCGGGTGTGTTGCACGGTGCGGCGGATGACAGCGCGTAGTTCGCATTGCAGTGCTTCGAACTCGGCATGGGGTGCGCCGTAGCGCTCAGCCGAAAGACGGATCTGCTCGGCGTCCCTGCACCAGGAGACCGTCTCGGCCTGCCAGTCGGCGAAATCGGTCTCGGACTGGAGGCCGGCGGCGCCGGCGCGGGCCTCCTCGGCCTGCATCACCGCGCGCCATGCCTCGAGCTTCGGGCCGAGGCAGATGGCGGGCGCGTCGATCCCACCGCTGTCGCGTTCCTGATTGCAGATCTCGACTTCCACCTTGAACGTGTTGCACCTGCGAAGAGCACGCTTGTCGGTGGCGCTGGCGGCACAGGCCGCATAGTCTTCCGCAGACGCGTGTCCGGTCGACGGCGCCGCGACGAGCATGAGGGGCAAAACGAAGGTCAGCACGATGAAGGGCATTCAAGCTGTCTCTTTGTAGAGCTCCCGGCCGATCAGCATGCGCCTGACTTCCTGCGTCCCGGCACCGATCTCATAGAGCTTGGCGTCGCGCAACAGCCTTCCGGTCGGATAATCGTTGATATAGCCGTTTCCTCCGAGCGCCTGGATCGCTTCGAGCGCAACTTTCACTGCCCGTTCAGAGCTGTAGAGGAGGCATCCTGCCGCATCCTGGCGCGTCGTCTCGCCCCGGTCGCAGGCCTGGGCCACGGCGTAGACATAGGCGCGGCTCGCATTCATGGCCGTGTAAATGTCGGCGATCTTGCCCTGCATGAGCTGAAACTCGCCGATGGGCGTGCCGAACTGCTTTCGCTCATGAACGTAAGGCATCACGACGTCGAGGGCCGCCGCCATGATCCCAAGCGGCCCGCCCGACAGCACCACACGCTCAAAATCGAGGCCTGACATCAGGACGTTCACGCCACGCCCTTCTTCGCCGAGGACGTTCTCGAAGGGCACCTCGCAATCTTCGAAGACCAGCTCGCAGGTGTTGGAGCCGCGCATGCCGAGCTTGTCGAGCTTCTGTGCGGTCGAGAAGCCGGCGAAGGACTTCTCGATGAGGAAGGCGGTGATGCCACGCGGGCCGGCATCGGGATCGGTCTTTGCGTAGACGACGAGCGTATCGGCATCGGGACCGTTGGTGATCCACATCTTCGAGCCGTTGAGGATAAAGCGATCGTTCCGCTTCTCCGCACGAAGCTTCATGGAAACGACGTCCGAGCCTGCGCCAGGCTCGGACATGGCGAGCGCCCCTACATGCTCACCGCTCACGAGACCCGGCAAGTACTTCTCCCGCTGCGCAGGCGAGCCGTTGAGCTTGATCTGATTGACGCAGAGGTTCGAGTGCGCACCGTAGCTGAGGCCGACGGAAGCGGAGGCGCGGCTGATCTCCTCGACAGCGACAGTATGGGCGAGGTATCCCATGCCCGCGCCGCCAAATGCCTCCGGCACGGTGATCCCGAGGAGGCCGAGCGACCCCATTTCGCGCCATAGCGGGTCAGGGAAGTCGTTGCTGCGGTCGATCTCATCGGCGAGAGGGGCGATGCGTTCGGATGCGAAGCGGCGAACCGTCTCGCGCAGTGCTTCAACTTCTTCGCCGAGCCCGAAGTTCATGGTCGCATCGAACATCCCATCCTCCCGATAGACCGACGAGTGAGACCGCCGCACATTCTTGGATGGTGATGTAGCTGGTTACCGACCGGATCGCGACCCTGCGCCTTTGACGCAGGAAACGGACCTACGTGCTCGCCGTAATCACGGGCAAGCACACCGGCTATGCGACGTCAGGCTTCTTGCCGAGACCGTCTGCGGGCGACAAAGGCGAGTGCACCGAGCCCGCCCAGCAGCAGGGGCAGGGCTGCAGGAACGGGAACGACCTCAGTGCTCACACTGTCGAAGGCCACGAACTCATTCACCGTGGAGATCGAAACCGTGAAAACCAGATCGCCCAAAAAGCTCGTCCCACCGATCCCAGCGTTGTCGAGGATCAAGTCGACAGGTGCCGAAATCGTCTGAAAGGTTGAATTTGTCGATCCGAACGAAGCAATGCCCGGATTGCCAGGGTTGGGATCGAAACTGCCCGTGCCGGTATTGCCGACAAGGCTCGCGATCGTGACGAACGTGTCATTGCCAGGCGCCATATCAGTATCGAAGCCGACGGAGATGTTGATGAAATCCGCAGCCTCGAAACCTGCACCCGGGTTAACGGTGGTCGCCAGCGTGAAAAACAGCGTTTCACCGTCGTTGAACAGCACATCCTCGTAGCTGAGAACGGCCGCATCAGTGCCCGAAATGTCGTCGCCGTTAAAGCAGATAGCGCCGCCAGAGCCGCCGGAATACCCGGCGCAGAGGCCGAGGCCGATCGTCGTCACCTCGAAAGAGAGCGATCCAGCCCCCGGCGTCACCGTGCCGTTGATCGGCAGTCCACTGTCAAAATCATCCAAAACAACAGCTTTGGACGGCGTGGCTGCCGAAATGGCACCAAACGACAAGAGCGCGATCGCAGCGGTGCGCAGCGTCTTCGTCATACCCCGATCCTCAATGCCCACTCATTCCCGTCACACGAGAAATTGTTTAACAGCTTTCACGCAGTTGCGAAAGCGGTTAATCAAGCTGCCACCACAGTCAGGCCATGTTTTCGCCGCCTGCTGTGGCCATTTGCTGCACCACGATCACGGGTTCCATCGCTTCGAGCTCTGTGACGGGCAGGTGGCACCGGATAATGTGGCCATTTTGGAACTGACGTTCCGGTAGCGGCTGATCGCAGATGCCACTCATCGCATAGTTGCAGCGGGTCTGGAACGGGCAGCCTTGCGGACGCTTGAGGGGGGACGGCAGTTCTCCTTCCAGAACGACGTCGCGCTTCGAGACATTCGTATCGGCGACCGGCACGGCAGAGAGCAGCGCTTCCGTGTAGGGGTGATAGGGCGGGGCGAAGATCGCTTCGGTCGGGCCCTGCTCCATGATCTCGCCGAGATACATGACCACCACCCGATCGGCGAGATAGCGCACAACGCCCAAATCATGGCTGATAAACAGCATCGTCGTGCGACTTTCGCGCTGAATATCGGTCAAAAGCTTCGTCACCGCCGCCTGGACTGAGACGTCGAGCGCGGAGACAGGCTCGTCCGCCACCACCAGCCGCGGCCGTCCGGCGAAGGCGCGCGCGATGCCGATGCGCTGCTTCTGCCCACCGGAGAGCTGCCGCGGCATGCGTGTTGCGAACTCGCGCGGAAGTTTCACGAGGTCGAGCAGCTCGAGCATCTGGTTCCAGCGATCCTCGTCGCTCTCGCCGATTTCGAACATCTCGAGGACGCGGCAGATCTGGTCGCCGATCCGCATCGACGGGTTGAGCGTGTCGAACGGGTTTTGGAAGACCATTTGCACTTGGCTGACCGTCTGAGGGCCGCGTTGCTCGACGGGCGTGCTGCCAAGCTCGACATTGCCGAGGCTGATCGTGCCGTCCGTCGCGGTCTCGAGACCCATTAGAACTTTCGCGAAGGTGGATTTGCCGCAGCCCGATTCGCCCACAATGGCGACCGTCTCGGCCTCGCGCGCATCGAAGCTTACGCTCTCGTTGGCCTTCACGGTCCGGGTGTCGCCGCCGCCGAACATGCCGCTCGAGACGGCGTAGTGCTTCTGCAGCTCCTCGACGTTCAGCACCACATCGCCAAGCTCGATGGGCTGACCGACCTCGCCCGCATCCACATCCGCCGCCCAGTCGATGTCGTTGATCCGCTCACAGCGCGACCGATGCCTGTCCGTCTCGCTGCCGACGGGATGCATCCGGATCTCATGGCTGTTGCAGGTATGGTCCCGGAAATGCTCGCAGCGCGGCCCAAAATTGCAGCCTTTGGGCCGCTCATGGGGCAGGGGAAGCTGGCCGGGGATCGCAACCAGCGGCTTAGCGTATTTGTCCGCGCCGGGCACGGGGATCGAGCGCAACAGCCCCTTGGTGTAGGGGTGGCGCATCGTGTTGAAGACGGTGTCGATATCGCCCTCTTCGACCGCCTCGCCCGAATACATCACCGTGATCCGGTCGCAGGTCTCGAGGATAAGGCCGAGATTGTGGCTGACGAAGATCATCGAGGTGCCCATCTCGGCCGCAAGCTCCTTGATGAGCTTCACAATACCCGCCTCGACCGTCACATCGAGCGCTGTCGTCGGCTCGTCCAAGAGCAGGAGCGCCGGGCGCGAGAGGAGGGCCATGGCGATCACGATACGCTGCTGCTGCCCGCCCGAAAGCTGATGGGGATAGGCGCCCATGATCCGATCCGGATCGGGCAGGCGCACCGAGGCGACCATGTCCGCCGCGCGCTTGGCCGCTTCCTCCTCGCTGATCCCCGCTTCGTGGATCGTCAGCACTTCCGTGAGCTGCTTCCCGATCTTGAGCGCGGGGTTCAGCGAGGCCATGGGCTCCTGATAGACCATCGAGATCTGCGAGCCGCGAAGTTCGCGCAGCTCCTCGTCGGACATGGCGGCCATGTCCCGGCCCTTGAACTTGATCGAGCCGGATTTGATCAGCCCGTTCTTGCCGAGATACCGCATGATGCCGAGCGAGACGGTGGATTTCCCGCAGCCGGACTCGCCCACCAGCCCCATGGTCTCCCCGGGCATGACCTTCATGGAGAAGTCCATCACGGCCGGGATCTCCCCCTTCCGCGTATAGAACGAGATATTGAGATCCTCGATCTCAAGAATAGGCTCGGTCATGGCTGGCTCTCCTTGGCTAGCTATTGTGGGCGCCTGACATCTCCTTGAAGGCAGATCACTCTCCGGCGGTTAGTAGCGATGCGCTGCACGCGCCTCTCTGTGTTCGGCTAAGAACGCGTCCGCACGACGCCGCGCGGTCCCAAGGATGGGCCCGTACACCGCTATCATAGCCAACGTGAGCTGCAGGTACGCCGCGAAGAAATACAGGAAAGTAAGGAGTTCGCGGCGCCGTTCTTTTCGACGCGTTATTTCCTCCACGCCCTCTGAAAGATCGGGCGGCCAAAGGAAGATGTAGAGCAGAAACACACCAGCAGGTAGAGCGAAGAGTACCCCAAACAGATAGTGCACGGTCCTCAGCCGAGGTGTCACGCCAGAGTAGTAACTGCTGTACGTAACCTTCCGAAAGCGATAGAGCGTGAGGCCTCCTGTCAGCGCGAACGCAAGTATCGATATGGCGAGCACCAATGTCAGCGAGGTGAGGCTGATTGACCAGACGTCTCTGGTACAAGGGATTGGCGTCACCCCGGTCCAACACCCGGATACTCTTCCTAGAAACTCCGAGAATGCGGGCGCTTTGCCGACCAATGCCAGCAGCTCGTTCTGCTGTGCAGGCTGAAGTGCAAACTCGAAAGTTCCGAGACACCCTCCTGCGAGCACGGCAAAGCCAGAGAGGAAAGTGTTCTGTGTGATAACAGTTCGAGCCTTGGTCACTGGCGATAGCGTCGGCGCCAATGCGAGATTTTGGACAATGCCGATCAGAAAGGCGACGATGACGCCTGTAGTTCCTAGAGTGAGGACGGCCGCCACAGACAGCAGACCGCCAACGAGCAATAGGAGATAGTGCATCTAATTCGCCTTGCTTAGTGAATAGAAGAAAAGATTGATGCCCCTCTAGAGCCGAAGGATCGCGATCCCTAGAAGCGCTATCCCGAATAGGATCGGGGCGACCCCCACAGAGATCGCAAACCAGTAACCCACCCGGTCTGCCCAAGAGGGTAGTTTGAGTGGTTGTGCGCCAGACCTTCGACGAGCGTCGCCCCACGCCTCTATGAGCATCAGAAGCCCAAAACGCGTGAGGGCCAGCACCGCGAGGACCGCTATGAGCTCCACAGTCCATCCCTCAGTCCTTCAAGCTCTCTTCGCGCATACCGTCGGCCAGGAGGTTTAGGCCCAGGACCAGGGTCATGAGGGCGACGGCGGGGAAGAGGGCGATGTGGGCGGTGTCGGCGAGGCGCACGAAGGGGCGGCCGTGGTTGATCATCGTGCCCCAATCCGGGCTCTCGGGTTGGAGGCCGAGGCCGAATAAACCGAGGGTACCGAGCAGGATCGTGGTGTAGCCGATGCGCAGGCAAAAATCGACGATCAGCGGCCCCCGCGAATTCGGCAGGATCTCCCACAGCATGATGTACCAGGGCCGCTCGCCCCGCGTCTGTGCCGCCGCCACATAGTCCCGCGTCTTGATGTCCATCGTCAGCCCCCGGACGACGCGGAAGATCGCGGGCGAGGAGACGAAAACGACCGAGGCGAACACGTTGAGCTCGTTCGGCTCCATCGACAGGATCCCGAGCGGATCGGCGTTGAAGACGAGCCCCAGATAAACCCAGATGCCGAGGACGACCGTCACGCCCAAATAGGTCTGCAGCCGCTTCGCGTTCTTCTCGTATTTCGTGAACCAGAGGATGCACATAAAGACGATCGGGAAGAGGAAGAAGAAGGCCGACATGGCGATGGGGATCGACCATGGGATCTCGAACAGGCCCACATCGTAGAAGGTCGGGTTCCGCACCTCGGGCGTCACCAGCAGGTAGAAGAGCAGGATCACTGGGAAGGCGAGGACGAGGTTCGCCAGGAAGCTCATGACCGTGTCGACGGTGCCCGTGTAGTAGCCCGCGGGCAGGCCGAGCGTCGCCCCCACCATGTAGGCGATCAGCGTCGCCGCCGGCGCGATGATCAGCACGATGCGCGAGCCGTAGACGATCCGGCTGAAGATATCGCGCGCCAGGTTGTCGCCGCCGAGGAGGAAGACCCGCGACTTCTCGACGCCGTCATCCATGTACACATCAACCGTACCGGGCAGCGACTTCTTCATCCCGAACGTGAAGCTCTGCTCAAGCGGGCCCATGATTGCGATGACGTCGGCGAAGAGGGCGGTGAAGACCCAGAAGAGCACCACGCCAAGCCCGATTAGCCCGATGCGGCTACCCCAGAGCCTACCGAACTGACCCATCTTGCCGCGAATGAAGTAGCCGCCGATGAGGGCGACGGCGAGCGCGATCCAGACCGGCAGAAAACGCCCCAGGATCTGGATGATGATCTCGACTGTCCCGATGCTCTCGACTTCCATGTCCCCACTCCCCGTCTTTGTTGTCTTTGTTGAGCGCTCAGCTCACGCGGATGCGCGGGTTGAGGAAGGCGTAGCCGATATCGCTTATGAGCTGTGTCAGAAGGACCACGATGACCGCGATCCAAGAGATCGCGAGCAAAAGCTCGATGTCGTTGTTCCCGGCCGCCTGGACGAGGGTCCAGCCGAAGCCTTTGAAGTTGAACATCGTCTCCACGATGACCACGCCGGTGAGGAGCCAGGGGAACTGCAGCATGATCACCGTGAAGGGGGCGATCAGCGCGTTTCTGAGCGCGTGTTTGATCACCACCTGCTTGAAACTCATGCCCTTGAGCGTCGCCGTCCGGATGTAGTGGGACGTCATGACCTCGGCCATCGAGGCCCTGGTCATTCGGGCGATATAGCCGAGCCCGTAGATCGCCATCGTGATGACGGGCAGGGTGAAGTTCTCGAAGGTGATGGCCCGGGTCGAGGCGATGCCTTTGAACCAGCCGAGCGCGCTCGCGAAGATCGCGACGAAGATGATGCCGGTGACGTATTCTGGTGCCGATGTCGATCCGATGGAGGCCACGGACAAACTTCGATCAAGCGTCGAGCCTTCTCGCATGCCTGCGAGCACGCCGATGATGAGCGCACCCGGCACCATAACGATCATCACCCAGAACATGAGGATACCAGTGTAAAAGAGCCGCTCACCCACGACTTCGGAGACCGGTTTGCGGAAGACGCGGCTGTAGCCCATGTCACCGGTGACCGTGCCGCCAACCCACTCGGCGTAGCGGGTGAGGAATGGTCGACCGTAGCCGTTCTCGTCCAGCCAGACCTGCACTTCCTGATCGGTCATGCGCATATTGCCTTCGGTCTTGGCGATCTTCTCCAAGTTTCCGGGCAGGTTCACCAAGTAAAAGACGACGAAGGTGAGCGCCAACATCGTCACGATCATCGTGCCGAGCCTGCGGAGAACGAACATGAACATGGGCTTGCCTTTCAGGCTGGCGCGATGGGGCCGCGCATCGCTCCGACCGCAGCCGTTCGAGGGCCGCGAATGTCGGCGGGGTTCGGCCTAGGCCGAGCCCCGCGATCAGGTCGTCAGCTGTCGAGCCAGACCTTGTCGTAGTGCTGCTCGAAGGCCTGGTGTGCCGGGTTGTCCATCACATACTCGGCGTTGGCCCGGTAGACCGACCGCCAGTAGGGTTGGATGATCACGCCCTGGTCGATCATGATCTGCTCGACTTCTTTCATGATGTCGCGGCGGGCATCCGGATCGGGTGTTGCAAGCGCTTTGTCTAGCGTCGCGTCGAAGGTGGAGTCGGCAAAGCCCGACTCGTTCCATGGCACGCCAGAGCGATAGGCGAGGTTCAGCACCTGCACGCCAAGCGGGCGCGGGTTCCAGTTCGTGGAGCTGAACGGGTACTTCGCCCAGTCATTCCAGAAGGTCGACCCCGGGATCACCGTGCGCTTGATGTTGATGCCCGCATCCCGGAGCTGCGCTGCCACCGCATCCGTCGTGTTCCGGCGCCAGTCATCGTCGATCGAGATCAGCTCGAACTCGGTGTCGGTATGGCCGGCTTCCGCAAGAAGCTTCTGCGCCTCTTCGACGTTGCGCTCGGGCTTGCCGATATCGGCGTATTCGATGTGCATCGGGCCGACATGGTGGTTCTCGGCCGGCTGGCCGGCATTGTTGTAGCCAAGCTGCAGGACGACCGTGTTGTCGACGGCGAGCTGCATGGCCCGACGGACCTTCACATCGTCATAGGGCGCGTTCGACTGATTGGCGCGGATGACGATCGTGGCACCGGTCGAAACCTCGGAGATCGGAATGCCCACGCCGCGCACTTGGTCGAGACTGTCGGACTTGATCTCGTAGGAGGTGTCGATCTCTTCGGACTCGAAGGCCGCGATCTCGGCGGTCGGGTCGGTGCCGAGATCGGTCCACACGATCTCGTCCAGCAACGCCTCGCCGCCCCACCACGGGCTCTCCGACCGCGTGACCCGAGCGCGCACATTGGCCTCGTACTCCTGCAGCGTGAATGGGCCGAGATGAACCTTGAGCGCCTCGAACGGATCGGTACTGCCGTCATAGCTGCGGTGCATGACAAGCGCGGGGTAGTCCGCCATCCCAGCGATCAGCGTGATATCGGCGGCGGGCAGCTTCAGCTTCACGGTATGACTGTCGACCATCTCCATGGCGTCCGAGCGGAGCTGTTTTGTGTCCGGATCCACGAGCCCACCCATGCGCGCGGCCATCGAGTTGCCCTCGGCGCCGGCTTCGGACCAGCGCGTGATGTTATGGGCGAAGTCCTCGGCGCCGAATTCGTCGCCATTCGACCACATCACGCCTTTGCGGAGGTTGAGCGTATACTCGGTTGCGTCGTCGGAAACCTCCCAGCTCTCGACGAGCCGGCCCTCAAATTCATAGTCCGCCGTCCAGCGGATCGCGTATTCGTTGCACTGACGCGCAACATTGCCGAGCTCGGACCAGTCAAAGGCACGCGGATCCTTGAAGGCCTTGATCAGCATGCCAACGCGGAGCGTCCCACCCTTGGTCGGCGACTGCGCAAAGGCGCGCGTCGGCCGTGCAATTCCGCCAAGCGTGTAGGCGCCCGCGGCCGTGACGCCGAGACCCATCATCGTGGCGAGATATTCACGGCGATCCATGCGCCCGCCCTTGAAGGCGTGCGCCGTACGCTCGGCCGCGGGATGCAGCGAACGGCCGGTCATCATTAGCTTGGTCATGTGGTTCTCCCTGCACGGTAACTCAGTGCTGTTGTTGTCAGGAGGGAGCTAAACATGGCGGGAAGCCATGGCCAAGAGCATTCATGCCGCGAATTTGCAGCCTTAGGCGCTCTATGACTGTGCCGAGCAGCCGTATTACGCAATGTCAGGATGCAAACTCTTCGAAAAAGCGGCTGGGATCTATCGAAGAGAGAAGGCAGGCGACCGCGCCGATACAGCGCAAGTCGACAATCGGCATGGTCTCAGCCCGATGGCAGGGCGCGATTGCATCCCGACGATCAGAATTTGGAGGCGGCGGCCGTAATTGATCCAGCGTACACGGATTTGCAGTCCGGCGATAGCTACAGATCCAACATCGAAACCATGTAAACGTACACGGTCTGTTCCTACGAAGCATCAATGGGTTAGCGACCGAGTGTAAACGCCCGTCCGCCCCAGATGGGCAGGGGGCGGACGGGCTAAACCAGCTCACCGCGACCATCAATCGGCGCTGGCTGCCGGTGTTTTCGGGCACCGCCGGCTGACCCCATAGCCGCAAGGAGGGACGGCTATTCCTTGAGTATCGAAAGCACCTTCTGCAGGTTGCGCTGAAGCGCGGGCTCGAGAAACGGACGCGGGGCGACGCTGATCACCTGGCCGTCCTTCCCTCTGCCGAAGAAGCCGAGTTCGACGTTTCGGGCGTACCAGGCCCCGGCCGAGACGGTGCCCGTGACGGCACTCGGTGAAGAGCTGACGCTACTGTCGATGCTCTCGCGCAAGCGCCCTGAGCGGGTGCCTGGCGGGCCACCGGCCGGACGCGGACCGGAACGACTGATCGAGCCAATGACGTCCTGCTGAACCACACTCGTTGCATTGCCCATGCGCTGGCGCAGCTTGGTTTGAAGAGCGTCCATCGCGGCATCACCATTCCATTTGAGCATCATTCTGGCTCCCTGAGATCGACGGTGCTGAAGGCGGTGGCGATGGCCTTCTCCGACAAGCCCGCTTCCTTTGCCTGTGCGAGGGCCTGGACGATGCCGCTGAGCGCGCGTGCGCGGCCGCCGGCATCGTAGGCTTGGAGGGGACGCATGACGTCGAGGGCGACGCTCTGTCCGAGCTTGGCGGTCGCTTCCTCGGCGATCAGCTCAGCCATGGGCTGCAAGGTCCATTGTGCCAGGTGCCGCTGTGCCTCACGGACCATCGGGCCGGTGGTGGCTGGATTGAGCAGGCCGGGCAGGACGCCGAAGGCCAACGCGATGCTGTTGCGCGATGCCTCCAGCGTCTCGATCGACATGCTGCGCTCCAGGTCTGGAGAGAGATGCGAGGGGCGCCAGTCGGTTTGCGGGGCAGGGCCACCGGCAGACGCCACTGATACGCTCTCGCGAAGCAGCAGCTTGCCGCGGGCACCCTTGAAGCTGCGCCCGAGCTTTTCGAGGTCGATCTCCGGCGCTTCCGGGAAAGGCAGCACCTGTGAGCCGAGCGGCGCGTTCTCGAAGATCTCAGCGAGCGCGCCTTCGACCGCGTGGAGCATAGACGCCGTCAGGGTCGCGCGGCGGAGCGGCGCTTGCCCATAGTAGGGCGCGGCCACGTCGGCCCCAACGCGGATGTGCAGGACCTCGGCTGCGAGCGCCGTGCGGCTGGTGCCGCCGCCGGCTTCCGAGATGCTGACCCGGTATGCCGTGGGCTCGCCATCGCGGGTGCGGAGATCCCAGTCGGCGCACGGAATGAGCCGATCATCGATCAGGAACACTGCCTCGCCGCGGAGCGCCACAGAGCGCGCTGCCAGCGCCAAGGAACGGCGGTCGAGCATTTCGGTGCCCGACACGTCGGCGACGCTCAGCCCGTTCTCCCAGAGGCTGATGCAGCTCTGCACAGTCGCCGTCAGCTCGCCGATCCCGCGCCGGCCGCTGATGTAGCTCTCGCGCGCGGCCATGATTTCTGCGGTGAAGCCGCTCGCGCTGGCGCGCTTCTCGACCTTCTGTCGCTGCCAGGGCCATCTCATGGGCGCCTCCAGGGCCGGAGGAGATCGGCGGCGCCCGATAGCTGCAGCGCCTTCGCCTGCCAGCCTGAGATGCGGCGCTCGCTGTAGTCGCCATCAGACGCCTCGATGGACGCGGCCCGCTCCTGATCCATGGTGGCCCAGAAGCCGTCCAGACGCCTCACAGCCTCCGCCACGGCCTCTGGCGGCGTGTCCGTGCTGCCCAGCGTGCCAGAGAAGCGGTAGGGCCCGTGGCCACAGAGATCCCAGCCTTGCGGTGCAAGGTCGGGCGTGTAGCTCACCCAGCCCACACCCGACTGCCAGACTTCGGCAAGTGAGAGCGTGAACGGCACCAGCGGTGGTGACCACTCGCCCGGTCCTTCGACGTGGAAGGTCACGGAGCGCTCACCCCATCGGTACGACAGATGCGCCTCAAGACGCTGCCAGGCCGCGCTGGCATCGGTGACGCCCGAGACGGTCGGATAGCTTGCCGGGAAGTCCTCGGCGACTTGGATCGTCACAGCGCCCATTGCCGGAGCCTCCGCCATTTCGCCATCTGGGCGGACACAGCGGCCGCACGCTCGTTGACGGTCCAGTCACGGGCCTCGACCTGTGCTTCGGGATAGGCGGGCCGGCTCACAACCGAGAGCTCAAAAAGGATCGCCTGCCGAATGGTCCTGATGATCGCCCGGCCCTCGGAAGGGTCTTCCTCTTCGACCGTTTCCGCCTCTTCTGGCGGCACGGCGGCGGGCGGTGGAATGCGAAAGCCTGGGCTGACGCCGACCGCTAGGCCGGCGCCGATCATAGTCAGCGTATCCCGCACATGCGCCACATCCATCAGCTCGGGAAGAATGCGCGCCGTGAAGGTCAGCGCCTCGGCGGTGTCGACCAGATCGAGCGTGCCGTTCGCTCGGCTGGCGAGCGGACGATCGAAGCTATGCCCGGCGAGAAGATCGATCCGCGCCTCGCTGTCGACCGAGAACTTGAAGGCATGGCTTGCAAACTGTTCCTTCCGCGGCCGCCCCCGCCGCCCGCCGTCGCTTAGGACGGCGCGGCTGTTGTACGGAAACCGCCCGCGAAGGCGCGTGTCACCGCCCTCGCGCCGAAGCTCAAGACCGCCGTCCGGTGCTGCCCAGAGCATCGGCTCAGCTCACATCCAGGCCAGTCAGGATGCGCGTCTGTTCGTCCCGCGTGTGCTGGAAGTCCATGGTCCCCAGCATGGTCAGCCGCAGCCCGCCCGAGGAAGCATCGGAGTACGGGTCGCGGATCAGATCGAGGCCGCCCCACATGGCGAGGTAGTAGGGTGGCACCCCGCCGGTCGTGGTCGTCATGATCGCCGAAACGGCTGCGGGCGAGCCCGTTGGGGCCGGCAGTGCGTTGACTGTCGTCGTGATGTTTGACGGGATGAGCGAGGCATCTTCGCCTCCCGGACCCACCGCGCGACCGCTGAGCATCAAAGCCATCCGGTACCAGTTTGGCGCGACGAAAGGGCTGCCATAGGTCGTGTCCATCTTCTGCATCATCTCAGGGCGGATAAGGATCCTGACCTGGTTTGGCAGCGTCGCCGCGTTGCTTGTCATGAAGGCGACGATCTCGGTGAGGATGACTTCGTAGGTCGGCGTTGCATCCACGGCCGTCGTCGTCGGCCCAGTTACGTTGATGAGGCCGGTCGGCTCGCCGCTCGATCCGGAGCCGAGGAATGTCACTCGGTCGACTTCCTGCTGCATCACGCGGCTCATGTCGCGTCGGATGGCCTGCTCGAGCCCCGCGCCCGACTGCTTCAGCGATTTGCGGGTGATCCGCATCTCGGCCGTCATCGTGTAGTCCGGTGCGAGCGCCCGATCGACGGTCTGGTAGGCTTGGGGAGAGCCGCCAGAACCCGTCTCTGACGTGGTCCATCCGACCGTCGCGCCCTGCGTCTGGATCGGATACTCGCGTTCGCCGCGCGGGATGTTGATCGCCGCGCCGCCCATGCGCGCTGCGACGGACTGCGGGAAGAGGCGGTCGATCGTCGGCATGGTCTGGATCGGATCGGGCACGCCGGCCGCGAGCGTTTCACCCGCCCGCTGTTCCAGCACCGCCCACGGAATGGGCGTGCCGCGGTAGCCGCCCTGTGAGCGCAGCTCTGTCACCGCTTCGGCCGTTGCGCCGGAAAGGGCCACGCCCTCATCGAGGTTGAGCGCGACCTGACGCAGCTCGAACTTGCCGATCAGCTCGTCCCACTGCTTTCCGTCGCGAGTTTCCAGCTCTTCGCCGGCCTCGCGGCGTTCAGTATCCTCGGCGACCAGGGCCGCTCGATACCGCGTCTCGTTCTTTCGGTACTCGCTATCGAGCGTTTCCATCTGACGCGTTTCGTCGTCAGTCGGCTCGTTTTTGCCGACAAGCTCCGAAAGGGATTGCCGGATTTCCGACTGACGACGTTGGATTTTCGTGCTTTCCAGCATCAAAAAGTGTCCTTCTAGGGGCTTCACACGTCATCACGACGGGCTTTCGTGATTATATTACTATCGCTGCGGCGTCTTCTCAAGCTTTTTCACGGCGATATCCCACTCTTTTCGCTCTTTTTTCTTCTCTGGATGACCACATTCAACCCGTGTCTTCTTGGCGTGACACGATGGACACAAGCACTGAAGGTTATCGAGATCAAATGACAACTCAGGATGTGACCGCACCGGCTTGATGTGGTCAACCTCAAGGCGGCCACGTGCGCTACACTGCACGCAACGCCAACCATCACGGCGCAGGGCGACGAGGCGAAGCGCCGTCCATCGCGGGCCGCGTGTAACGTGACGCGAGTGCCTTGGCATGATCAAACGGCCCTACTACCTTTTACAGATCAGAAGTTTGCGACTTGGGAGAGCTTTAGATGACCGAGAAGTTTGAACCTGGCGATGTTGTTAGGCTGAAATCGGGCGGACCAGCGATGACAGTCTCTCATCATGGTACGGCAGACAACGCAGATGACGTAATGTGTGAGTGGTTTGTCGGGAGTGCCCGATCCCAAAAAGTCTTCACGGCGGCGACACTTGAAAAGACCACTCCAGGGGTTGTTTCTAGTGGGATTCGACGCGGCTAAGCCCACACCATGCGCGGCGCCTTCGCCGAGGGTCGCGCCCGCATCCGGGCGCCCTCGGCAACCGCCAGCACCGCCGCCGATGCCGCATCGATCCGACCCTTACTGCGCGCCTTCGCGAGCTTGGCGTTGCCGGCTGGATCGCGGAGGCAGACAGCATCTGCAAGCGCCGAGCGCATCAGCAGAGAGGGGGCACAGCGCACGTCGCCGTCGAAAACTGCTCGGCGAAAGCGCTCGACATCCTCGCCGCCGTCGCGAAAGCCCATGCCCCGCCAGACGACGGGCGCCAGAACGCCGGCTGCCTGCATCGCCTCGCTCAACTCCGCTTGTTTGTATCGGTCGGCAACCACTGCCGCGATCGTCTCGCCTTGCACTCGCCGCATCGTTTCGGCGAGCCAGGCGCTCACCGGTACAGTCTTATCGCCAAGCGTTGAAAGCTCGCCCCGATCCGCCATTTCGACGTAGCGCCGCGCCACGCCGTCAGTCTGGCCACGGTCGAGCAGAGAGGGGTTCCGGGGAAACCAGCCATGCACCTCCAGGCGTCCGGTCCCGGACCAGTAGAGCGCCGCCGCCGTCATGCTCGCCGAGCCGCCAAGATCGATCCCAACGACGACCGGGCCAGAGCGAGGCGGCGGGGTATCGGCCTCTGCGGCGAGCCACTCGTCGACGGTGAGCAGGACGTCTCGGACCTCGCCACTGATCCGCTCGTTGCGATTGTAGAGCCTGAAGGACGTCAGCGCATGGCCACCCTGCGCGATCGCACGTTCGGCCTGTGCCTGGAGCCATTTCGGTGGCGAACCGATTCCAGACTTCGCGCCCGGATTGGCCAGCAGGAGACTTTCGAGATCGTCAGCCGGTAGGCCGGGCTCGGGTCGATACTCGGACACGAAGGTGCCAGGCGGTGGGCTATCGATCCATCGCGAAAACGCGTGGGCGTCGTCGCTGGCACTGGTCGAGATAATCAGAGCCCGACCACCACGCTTACCAAGGCCGGAAACGATGCCGTCCTCGAGTGCGTCGCCGCGGTCTGCTGGCCAGTGCCCCCGCTCGTCCATCAGGGCCAACGTCGGCGCCGTGCCCAGCACGTTCTTGCCGTCAGCAGAGATCGCCCGCAGCAGGTGAGGGCCGTCATCAGCCTCGTACTCGATCTCAAGACGGGGAGAGCGGCGAAACCTCAGTCTTGCCTGCGTTTCGTCGGGAAGCGACTGAGCGAAGCCGGCGACGAAGTTCCAAGCGATGCGAGCCTGATCTCGCGTCCGTGCCGCAAGCAGCACATCTCGGCGAGGTTGTGAGCCGATCACACCCAGAAGCTCCGCCAGGGCAAGCCCAGCGGAAAGGGCAGTCTTTCCATTGCCGCGCCCGACAGAGAGCACGCCGATCTGCACGCCGCGCTTCAGCGCCCCTTTTACGAAACGGCATTGGAAGCCTGCAAGTTTCACGGCGTCACCCGCCTTCGGACCCTCCGGAATTCGCAGGGTTTGAACGAAGCGGATAGCCTCCGTCGCTGGCGTCGGGGTGCTCATGACCGGGCCTCGCAGCGCGCAACGAGATAACCCCACACCGCGGACCCGCCCCAAGAGGGGTTCTGGGCCATTGGGACCAGCTCAGGCATGACCGGCCACGTCCGCGCAGATGAACTCGATCTCGGACGTCGAAAGCTCTTCGCAGATCTTCCCCGCGATCTCTCGCGCGTGTTCGAGGCTGAAGCGTTGCGCGAGCGCGCCAACGCCCAGCGAAATCATTGCGACGACCGCTGCGTGCAGCGTGAGTTCATCTTCCTCAACTGAATTTCGGATGCAGTCCCACAGCGCGACGTAGAGCCGTTCCTCTTCTTCAGTCACTCGCCCGCCCTCCGCGAGTGTGAAGAGAACGCCGCTCGGCTACACCAGACTGCCGCCCCTAGGTGGTAAGTAAGGATGTCATGATTTTGATGACAGGGAACGGCCGGAGAACGCGCAAACCGTCCTCGTTTTGATGACAGGCCGTCACGATAATCATGAAAGGGCGCGGGCTGTTCGTCATGATTTTGATGACAGCGCTGTCCCGATTTTGATGACAGGGTTCTGAATTTCATTGTGGCCTCCGTCTCTGCTTGATCGGCACGACCTTGCCCCGCGAAGCACCCTTCCCATTCCTTCCCTGTGGGTTGTTCGCCATCGCAGTCTTGACGGGAAAGTCGTGACCGGGCTGCCAGTCTCGATAGAGTTTGCGCCCGCTGAGTTGCCCCGGAAGTGCAAGCTCGGTCATCTCGTATGTGGGCGATTTCGCCTCGCCCCCGATGCCCAACTGCGCTGTCTCGGTCTGCACGAGAAAGCCCTTGGCCTGAAGATCATGGAAGGCCCGCGCGGCGGTGTCCCGCCCGACACCCAGCGCTTCAGCGGCCTGTCGGACCGAGAGCCTGAGCTTGCCGTTGTTGTTGGCCCTCTCGCCGCGCCATTCGAGCTTGATCCACGGGTAGAGGGCTTGTGCCGTCGTGGAGAGCGCGCGCCACGCGTCGCACTGCATCGTTGGCCGGATCATCTTCGTCCAGTGCTCGACGCGTATCTCGCTGCGCTTGTCACGGCCCATTGAAGCACCTCGTCAGTGACGTGCTTGCGGGCGAGGAGTTCCTGGTCATCCGGTGCGAGTCAGGCGGCTTCATCAGCCCACTCGCCGCCGGCGCGCTCGAACAGTGCGTGCAGCCAGGCTGCCTGCTTCTCACTTAGGGTCCAACCGCGCCTGACGATGCCCCCGGCGCTGAGCACGAACCGGTGCTCGCGCTCGCTTAGGTCGTCAGCGTGGGCGAGGATATGGTCGATCGCATCGGACCAGCTCTCTGCTGCACGGGGGCCAGCAGACTCAGAGCTTTCGGAACTTTGCGAGTCCCCTAACGCGTCGGCCAGAGCGTGCCAGTCGAGACCAGCGCGCTCGAGCTTGTGCCCGATCATCTGCGCAGCGGCGAACACCTCGCCCGGCTGGTCGGACGACAAGAGCAGGATCAAGGGCCGGAGGTCTGGGGCCAGAGCTGTTGCGCCCATTGTTAAACCTCGCCGGCAACGAACTGCGCGAGGTCCAGCAGCGACGGAAGAGGTATCTCGGTTTTCCGGTGCCACTTCGAAAACGGGCGGGCTGCAGGAGGGATTTCTTCATCTTCGCACGTAAAGAATGATCTGTTATTGTCAATAATCAGCAATGCTTCGAAATTTGTTGTATTAAGTGAAAGTAGCCCTGGTAGTCTATTCAGTTCCCCGCTGCCGCAA
>JBCDFC010000055.1:0-22775 GCA_039178805.1 Pseudomonadota bacterium
ATCTACACGCGCGACAGCGTCATCGGAGTTGAGGGCGGGGCGATCGTCACCCGCCTCGGACCTAAGGTACGGCGCGGGGAGGAGCGATCGGTCACCCAAGCGCTCGCCCGCGTCGGCTGCCCGATCCTGCGCACGATCAATGGCCGGGGGCTAATGGAGGGAGGCAGCTTCGTTTGGCTCAAACCCGGTCTCGCGGTCATCGGCCGGTCCTCGCGCGTCAATGAGGAGGGCACGCGGCAAGTCGAGGAAGTGTTGCGCGAGGCGGGGGCGGAGGTCATCCGCGTCGATCTCACCGGCTATCGACTGCATATCGACGGCGCGCTCGTGATGATCGCCGAAGACGTTGCTATCACCAACCCGACGCAGCTCCCGTTCTGGTTCCTGGAGAAGCTGAAGGAACTCGGCATCCGGCAGATCGACGTGCACCCGGACGATGCGGTCGGCTGCCTCAACTGCCTCGCCATCGCACCGGGCAGGGTCGTGATGCAGGATGGGCTCAGCCCCCGCACGGCGGACCGGCTTGACACACTGGGGATCGAGGTGATCCCGGTGCCCTACGACCTTGTCTATCAGGGCGGGGGCGGTATCCATTGCTCAACCTCGCCGCTCATCCGCGATCCGATCTGAGTGCCGTGCCCCATGCCACGCATCGCCGTCGCGGGGTTCCAGCATGAGACCAACACCTTCGCGCCGATGCAGGCGCAGTGGGCGGATTTCGAGGCGGCGGACAGCTGGCCGGGACTCCTGACCAGGGCCGCGGTGGTTGCAGAAACGCGCGGCATGAACCTGCCCATTGCGGGCTTCGTTGCGGCGGCAGAGGCAGAGGGGGTTGATCTCGCGCCCCTCCTCTGGTGCGCGGCGGAGCCTGCGGCGCATGTGGAGGATGCGGTCTTCGAGCGGGTCTTGGGCATGATGCTTGAGGGGCTGGCGACGGCGGGCCCGGTGGACGGGCTCTATCTCGACCTCCACGGCGCGATGGTGACCGAAAGCCATGAGGACGGCGAGGGTTCGCTTCTCGCCCGCTTGCGCGAGGCGCTGGGGCCGGATCTGCCGATCGTGGCGAGCCTCGATCTCCACGCTAATGTGACGCCCGCGATGGTGGCGCTTACGGATGCGCTCCTGATCTTCCGCACCTATCCCCATCTCGACATGGCCGAGACGGGGGCACGCTGCCTAACCTTCCTCCTTGATGCAGCGGCCGGCCGGCGGCCAGCGAAGACGTTCCGTCAGCTCCCCTTCCTCGTGCCGCTGCCCGCGCAGTACACGGGCGCCGAGCCTTGCCGCGGCCTCTATGCGGCGGCGATGGCTGAGGCCAGCGAAGGCGCGACGGCCGAGATCGCGCTTGGCTTCACAGCCGCCGACATCCCGGACTGCGGCCCCGCGATCCTTGCCTACGCGCCAGTGGCCGAGAAGGCCGAGGCGATGGCGGACCGCGTCCTCACCCGCTTCCTCGCCGCCGAGCCCGCCTTCGGTACCGGCATGCTGTCGCCGGTCGAGGCGGTGCGGCAGGCGATGGCGATCTCAGCAGAGCGTCCTGGCCGGCCCGTCGTGATCGCCGATGTGCAGGACAATCCCGGCGCGGGCGCGACGTCGGACACCACAGGCCTCCTCCGCGCGCTGGTCGAAGCGGGGGCTCAGGGCGCGATGCTGGCCCTCCTCGACGACGCGGCGATAGCCACGCGAGCGCATCAGGCGGGTGTCGGCGCTATCCTCGAGGGTGCGCTCGGCGGGCATTCCGGCGCTGATGGGGACGCGCCTTTCCATGGCCGGTTCTTGGTCGAGCGGTTGGGCGACGGGCGCTGCGTCTTCACGGGTGAGATGTATGGCGGCAGCGTTGCGGTGCTGGGCCCAACCGCGGTGCTGCAGGTCATCGACACGCCGGCGGAGATCCGCATCGTCGTCGGCAGTCGGCGGAGCCAGTGCCTCGACCGCGCGCTCTTCACGCATATCGGCCTCGATCCGCGCGCAGCCCGTATCATCGTCGTGAAAAGCACCGTGCATTTCCGCGCCGACTTCGAACCCATCGCCGAGACGGTGCTGACGGCCGCGGCACCCGGCGTCTTCCCCTGCCGCCTCGACCGGATCCCGTATCGCAGGCTTCGCGAGGGCCTCCGCCTCGGCCCCGGCGGCCCACCCTTCGTGCGGCCTGTGGATTGACGACTGTGCAGGCGCATGGCCGTGTCGGGTGCAAGACGCGGTGGAGGATTGCATGACGGACCTGAGCGAAACTGGCCTCTTCCGCCCCGTCGGCAGCTTTCTCGGCGTGCCGCAGACGCAGGACCCAGCCGCGATGGGCGCGAAGGCCGCGATCCTCGGCCTGCCCTTCGATGCGGGCGGTCATCCGAGGCGTACGGGCGCGCGGATGGGGCCTGCCGCGATCCGCATGATGTCGACCGATATGGTGCGCCATCACAGGCCAGAGCACGCAGGGGACAATGACCCGGTCGCAGCCCTCGACCTCGTTGATCTGGGCGATGTGGCGGTGATCCATGGCGACACCGACGCCTCGATCGCGCGCATGACCGATGCCTATAGCGCGGTTCTGGAGGCAGGTGCCGTGCCCATCGGGCTCGGTGGCGACGGGATGGTGAGCGTGCCGGCAATGGCGGCGCTCGGCGCACGGTACCCGGGGCTCGCCGTCATCCATCTCGACAGCCATACGGATGCCTATCCGCCGAAGCCCGGCGCTAACGCACCCGTCCTCGATCCCGCCACGACCTTCGGGCACGCGGCGGAGCGCGGCTATGTGGACCCCGCCCGCTCGGTTCATGCCGGACTTCGCGGCTTCGCCTATGTGCCGGGTGTCTTCGCCGAGGCGGAGCGGCTCGGCTACCGCCTCATCCCGATGACCGAGATCGAGGCCATGGGCATCCCCGACACCGCCAAGCGCATCCGCGAGATCGTGGGCGCGGGCCCGGTGTTTCTGTGTGTCGACATGGACGTCTTCGACCCGGCCACAGCCCCCGGCGTCTTCACCCCCGCCTGGGGCGGGCTCACCGCGCGCGAGGGACTCGGGCTCATCCGAGCGCTCGCAGGCCTCGACATCGTCGGCGCCGATATCAACACATTGACCCCCGGCTTCGACGTCCAAGGCCAGACCGCGTGGCTCGCGGCGACCGTTGCGCTCGAGCTTTGCTATCTCATCGCCGCCTCGCCCCGGATCGCCGGGCGATGAGGGCGGCGCTGGCGCTCTACGGCCCGGTGATGGTGACGGTCACCATGTGGGCCTTCCAGGCGCCAGCGCTCCACGATCTCGGCAAGAGATGGGACCCGGGCACCCTCAACCTCGCGCGCTACGTCATTGCCTCCGCTGCCTTCGGGCTCCTCGCACTCGCCCTGCCATCGGGGCGGGACGCGCCTGCGCTACGCCCGTCCGAGGGGCTGCGGCTCGGAGCGCTCTTCGCGGGTTTCGGCATCCTCTTCACGCTCGGCACGGTCGTCGGCAATCCGGTGACGGCGGCGACGGTTTCTGCGGTGATGCCGATCACGGCGAGCCTCGTGACCTGGGCCGTCACGCGCGCCCCGCCGGATCGCGCGCTGGTGATGGCGCTGCCGCTGGTCGTGCCGGGTGCTGTGCTGGCCACGCCGGCACTTGGGGCCGAGGCAGCGGGAGGGGGCAACCCCGTGCTCGGCCTTCTCTTCATCCTGCTCGCGCAGACCTCATGGAGCCTCTACTCACTCAGCGTGCCCCGCTGGATGCCCGCAAGCACTGCGCTTGCCCGCACCAGGGCCTCGGTCCTCTGGTCCCTGCCCTTCCACATCGTTGCCTGCGCCGCGGTCTGGGCGCTCGGCCTCGGCCGCACAGACCCTGCCGCCATCGGCGAGGGTGACGGTGTGCTGATCGCGGTTGCAGCCCTCGGTCCGCTCGTCCTTGGCGTGATGCTCTGGAACCGCAGCATCGAGCGGCTGGGCCTGCCGACCTGTGCGCTCTTCCTCAACACCGTGCCCGTGATCGGCGCCGGCATCGCCGCCCTTTTCGGCAGCCCGCCCACCGGCCTGCAGCTCCTCGGGATCGCCCTCGTGATCGCCGGCATGGGTGCTGCGCAGTACCGCCGCCGCGGCACGACCGAGGGCCGCCCCACCCTGCCCCGCAGCTAAACTCTTCGCTATTGCAGCACAGACCGCTACAATCAGGCCGAGCAATCCGCCCGCAGGAGGCCAGCATGCCCGAAGATCTCTCGCCCGACACAGATACCGATATCGCGATCGCCAAGCGCGACCTCGCCGCCGCCTACCGGCTAATCGCGCATTTCGGCATGGATGACGGCATCTACACGCATATCTCGATGCGCATCGGACATGACCGCTTCCTGCTGAACCCCTTCGGCCTCAGCTTCGACGAGATCCGCGCCTCGAACCTCGTGACTATCGACCATGAGGGCGCGATCGTCGACGACCCCTACGGCCATGGCGTCAACGCCGCGGGCTTTACGATCCACTCCGCCGTGCACATCGCCCGGCCCGACACGGCCTGTGTGGCGCATACGCATACCGTGGCAGGCGTCGCGGTCTCGTGTCAGGAGGAAGGGCTGCTGCCGCTCAACCAATGGGCGCTGCAGTTCTACAACCGTACGGCCTTCCACGATTACGAGGGGATCGCGCTGGATCTCTCGGAACGCGAGCGTCTCGTGGCCGATCTCGGCCAGATGAACACGATGATCCTACGCAACCACGGCATGCTGACCTGCGGCGAGACGGTTGCTGCGGCGACGAAGCTCATGCTGAACCTTGAGCGCGCCTGCCAGGCCCAGGTCGCCGCACTTTCGGGCGGCGTTGAGATCCGCTGGCCGAGCCCTGAGATCTGCGAGAGGACCGCCCAGCAATACGAAGGCGCGGGCAGTGTGACTGAGGAGAAGATCGACCACCAATGGCTCGCCTATCTCCGCCTCCTCGACCGCGTCGCGCCTGACTACAAGGACTGATCCCCATGCGCGGCGCGATGACGAGGCCGCCGAGCGCGGGCACGGCGACAGGCACAGTGTTGATCGAGAACGACCGGACGCGAGTGACCGAATGGCGCTTCCGCGCCCGGGGCGACAATACCGGCTGGCACCGCCACGACTATGACTATGTCGTGGTGCCGCTCTTTGACGGCGCGCTCTCGATCGAAGGCCCGGACGGGACGGTCATCGAAGCGCCCATGCGCCACGGTGTCCCCTATTTCCGCGATCTGGGCGTCGAGCACGATGTCAGCAGCGCCAACGACTTCGAATGTGCGTTTATCGAGGTCGAGTTCCTACGCTGAGGCTGCACCTGATCCGGCTGCGTGGCGACTGACGGACCGGCGGCATGGCCCCGCCACCCCAGCGCGACTGGGGGTCTCAACGCCAGAGCTCTCTTCGCATCGACTACCCCGCAGATCCGCGGCAGGGTGACGGCGACGACTCAAATCGTCTGGGCGAACTGTGCGCGATAGGCTTCGCCAAGACGCGCGGCGTCGCCCACATCGTTGCGGCAGACGCTGAAGAAAGCAGCTTCGAAGAGTTCGCCGAACCATGCCCGCGCGAGCCCGCTCTTCTCGAGACCCGAGAGTGCGGCGTCGAGGGTGGGCGGCAGGTCGTCGATACCGCGCGCCTTTCGTTCCTCGGCCGTAAGGCCGGCTGGGTCGCAATCGACACCATCGGGCAAGGCGAGACCTTGGGCCAACCCCGCCATCCCGGCCCGGATGATGGCCGCGAGCGCCAGATGCGGGCTCGCTGAGCCGTCGGCCAGGCGGTATTCGAGGCTCGCCCCAGGGTTCCGCCCATCGGCAGAGCGCGTGCGCGGGCAGAAGCGCACGGCCGCCTCGCGGTTCCGCTCCCCCCAACAGCGATAGATGCCGACCCAGTTCGAGGGCAGCAGCCGCTCATAGCTGTTCACGGAGCCGAGGGTGAAAGCGAGGACCGATGGGAGATGGGCGAGAACGCCAGCGAGGAACGCCGCCCCCTCCGGCGCGAGCGCATCCTCGGCAGCCGTCACCGGCGCGTCGCCCCGCCAGAGGCTGAGATGGATGTGCACGCCGTTGCCCGGAGCATTGGCGAAAGGCTTGGGCGCAAAGGTCGCATGCGTTCCCCGGGCGCGCGCCGCATCGCGGATCGCCTCCCGCGACAGCACCGCGTGATCCGCGGCAGCAAGGGCGTCGAGCACAGGTGCCGCGATCTCGAACTGATGCGCACCGAACTCCGCCACGAACTGATCCAGCCGCGTGCCGGCCGTGCGCAGCATCGCCTGCACCTCGTCCGCAATGCCGGAGACGGCGCGCGTGCCCATGAGGGAAAAGGCGGGTGTCGGCGTCTCCTGCAGCCCGGTGATGAAGAGCTCATGCTCAAAGCCCACCTCGAGCCGCAAGCCGTGCTCGGACGCCAGATCGTCGACCGCGCGCTTGAGCTGCCCCCGCGGGCAAACCGGCCAGGACGCATCGTCCGTGGTGCAGATATCGGCGATGTGGAAGACGACAGCCGGACGCTCCCCACGCGCTGGAAGGATCATGGGCCGCCCGCCGCCCGCCCGCAGCCGCGTCTCGCCCACCGGCCCAAAGGGGTTTCCCGCCGGGATCGTATTCAGCGGCGAAAGAAGCACATTCGCCGGCACCCAGGGCAGGCCCGACGCCATCACTGCGTCGAGCCGCTCGATCGGGAAGGAGCGCCCCCGCACCACGCCGGAGAGATCGGCATTGGCGATCATGGCGAGCTTTGGCGCCTCCGCCCCGCGCCCCGCGCCCTCGATCATCTGGCCCGTCATCCGTGATCTCCTTCCGCAAGCTCGCCTGACATCGGCTGAAGCGACCATTCCTCGGGCGCGCCAAGCCCCTCGAGCGCCGCTGGGATGACGCGCGCAAGGCGCATGGCCCAAGCGCGCTGCCCGGCCTCATCGGTGATCAGATCCTGACGAATCTCAAGCTCCACATGCGCAAGGCCCCGCGCCTCGGCATGAATCGGGATCGAATAGTCGCCATCGTCGTCCAGAACGTAGGGCTCGTTCATGCCCACCCGCACGTCGCCCTCGGCATCGAGCAGCGGTGCAAGCGCGTTCGCGAGGCGCGGATCGCGGTTGAACAACAGGCCGATCTGCCAGGGCCGCGGGCCCGGATGATCGCTGTGCTGGGGCGTGAAGCTGTGCACTGCGACGATCGCCGTCGCCGCGCGCGATGCGGCGCGGCGATCCAGCGCACCGGCAATGGTGGCATGATAGGGGTGGAAAACCTCGGAGACGCGCATCGCCGCATCGTTTGCGTCGATCCCGGTATTGCCCTCGACGAAGACGCCATCGGGTCTGGTGACGAAGGCGCTAGGTACATGCGGCGGGCGGTTGCAATCGATCACAAGGCGTGAGTAGCGCTGGTAGATGAGCTCGGCATCCAGCGCCTCGGACAGCCAGCGCGCCGTAGCCAACGCCCCGATGTCCCAGGCGATATGGCGGTCGAAGGCGCTCTCCTCCAAACCAAGCCGCCCAAGCCGCCGCGGCACGCGCCGCCCAGCATGGTCGACAACGAGGAGAACCGGCGACCGACCTTGCCGGCGCTCATGCCCCACCGGGTCAGGCTCATCCGCTGCCAGCAAGCCACCCTGCCAGCGAAACCCGCGTTTCGGATCGCAGCCTGACATGAAGCTCTCCGGATGCCCGATCTTGGCAAGGATTTTTCATTACTGCGGCGTGCTGACAAGACTGAAAACATGTTGACGGGCGAGATCTCATGGGGATCTCTTATGCAGAACCCAAGACATGAGGCGAGTTTGAGCGCAGATTCTGCCGTCGATGCCCTCGAGATGACCAGTGCGTCGGACCGCGCGCGCCTTGGCGTGAGCGCGGGGCTGACGGCGCTCCTGCTCATCGGGATCGTCGTAGCCCTGACCCTCGCGCTCGGGCGGCAAGGCGAGCGCATGGCGACGCAGCTCTGTATTAATGTTGCAGCGACCGTGGCGCTGGCTGTGTTTAGCGGAAACTCCGGGATCGTGTCCTTTGGTCATGCGGCCCTGATGGGGGTCGGCGCTTACCTCTCCGGGATCCTGACGATGGCCGCGGGGCTGCAGCGCTCAGCCCTGCCGATGCTGCCGGATTTCCTCGCGGGGCACGAGATGCCGGTGCTGGCCGCGCTCGTCGTCGTCGCGGTGGCCGGGGCGGGCTTCTCCCTGGCCGTGGGCCTCGCGATCTCACGGCTGGCAGGCGCATCGGCGACGATAGCGACGCTTGGCCTGCTGATCATCGTGCACAGCGTCCTCGTCGGTGCGCGAGAGCTGACGCGCGGAAGTCAAACCTTCTATGGCGTCCCGCGGGTCACCGATCTGATCGTCGCACTTGCCGCCGCAGTCGTATTCATCGCGCTCGCCTTCCTCTTTCGCGAGAGCCGCCATGGGCTGCGCCTTCGTGCCGTGCGGGACGACGAGGCGGCGGCACAGGCCATCGGTATCGATCCGCGGCGGGCGCGGCTTGTCGGCTGGATCGCCTCAGGCACGCTCGCAGCCGTCGCTGGCGCGCTCTACGGTCATATGCTCGGGGCGTTCAGCCCGCAGACCTTCTATGCCTCGCTCACTTTCGCGCTCGTCGCCATGCTGATCGTAGGTGGGCTCACCACGGTCAGCGGCGCGGTCGTTGGCGCCATCGTCGTCACGCTCGCCCAAGACGCGGTCCGCCAAGTCGAGGGCGGGTTCACCATTGCCGGCGTCGAGATGCCGTCGGTCTTCGGGCTCACGACCGTGGCACTTGCAATCTTCATCCTGCTCGCCCTCTGGCTCAGACCCGATGGCATCGTGGGCACGAGAGAGATTGGCTGGCCATGGCTTGCAAGGCGGATCTCCACACTCCTGCCGCAACGGACGACCGCCGCCGGCAGCCCCCAAATTTCCGAGATCGGGGATCTGGAAGTCGAGGGACTGACCCGTCGCTTCGGCGGGCTCGTGGCGGTCAACGCGGCGAGCTTTCGCGCGCCAGGCGGGACAGTGACGGGCCTCATCGGTCCGAACGGTGCCGGGAAGTCCACCATCGTGAACCTCTTGACCGGGCATGACCGGGCGAGTGCCGGGCGCATGGCCTTCGGTCCCGTGAACTTGTCCGCCCTGCCGCCGCACGGCTTCGCAGCCCTCGGCATCGCCCGCACCTTCCAAAACCTCCGCCTCTTCGCAAACCTCACGGTTCGGGAGAACGTGCTCGTCGCGGGGCTCGCCAGCGGGCTATCGCGGACAGAAGCCTCAGCGCTCGCCGACCGGGCGCTTTCGCGCATGGATCTGCGCGCACGGGCCGGCACTCCCGCCTCTGCGCTGCCCTATGGCGAGGCGAAGCGGCTTGAGATCGCGCGCTGCCTCGCCCTTCGTCCCCGCTTCATCCTGCTCGACGAACCCGCCGCCGGCCTCAACCCGGACGAGACCAACGACCTCGCGGACAGGCTCGCCCGCCTCTCGGTCGAGGACGGCATCGGCATGCTGCTGATCGATCATGACCTCGGCTTCGTGAACCGGCTCTCGAGCGCAATCGTCGTCATCAACAAAGGCGAGGTTATCGCCGCCGGCGCGCCTGACGCCGTGCGCGCCGATCCCGCCGTCATCGAAGCCTATATCGGCCGGTCCGACCGCGCTGAGGCCGGCGCCCCGGCACTTGCCACATGATGCGTTCCCCCAACCGATCCACCCGGAACCGGTCCCCCAAGAACCGACCCCGGAGCAACCGTCCAGAGGAGACCTGAACGATGCCACTAAAGCTCACCTCCCCCCACCTGCTGGCTGCCCTCGCCGCGACGACGGCGCTCGCCACCCCAGCGCTTGGCGAAGAGTACTTCATCGGCGTGACCACGGCGCAGTCAGGCTATCTCGCGCCCTACGATCAGCCGGCCTTCGCGGGCTTTAAATTCTGCATCGAGGAGATGAACGCGGCGGGTGGCCTCAATGGCAGCATCCCGGTGCGGATCGAGGTCAAGGACACCCGCTCCGACACCGCGGAGACCGTGAAGGCCGTGCAGGAGCTGGTCGATGATGGCGCGCAGTTCATCGTCTCGCCCGCCGATGCCGACCCCACCATCGCAGCCGGGCAGATCACGCAACCCGAAGGCATCCCGACGATGACCTTTGCAGGTACAGCACCCGTGCTGACCCAAGTGGGTGAGTACATCTTCGGCAGCTACCCGGCGGACAACCAGCAAGGCACCGTGCTCGCCGACTATGCCTGGGACCAGGGCTTCAAGCGGGTCTACATCGTAAAGTCGCCAGACGCCGCCTACACTCTCGGCGGACCGGAGTACTTCGCCGAGGTGTTCGAGACGAACGGTGGCGAGGTCGTGGGAGAGTCCCTCTACTCCCTCAACCAGCCCGACTTTTCCGCCATCGTCACGCAGATCAAATCGGCGGATCCGGCGCCCGACATCATCGTGACCTGGGCCTGGGAGCCAGACTTCCCCGCCTTCATCAAGGCGTTGCGCGGTGCGGGCGTCGACACGCAGGTCATGGGCGGCGATGTGCTTGACACACCTACGGTGCGGGGCCTCGGCGAGGTCGTCTCGGGCGTGGTGCATACGAGCGGCGGCTTCCCGGAACCAGGCTCGCAATACGCAAGCTTCATCGAGCGCTTTGAGGCTGCGACCGGTCAGACGCCGGACAACAACTACTATGTCAATGGCTGCGACATCGCGCGAATGATCGAACAAGCGGTGGCGGCGGCAGGCTCGACGGACCCGTCGGCGGTGCGCGATGCGCTGGCCGAGATCGAAGGGGGCGACGGCTTCATGTCGGACTTCACCTTTAAAGGGACCGACCGCATGCCGCTCCGCCCTGTCGTCATCGCCAAGATCGAGGCGGACGGGAGCAAAAGCTTCGTCCTGCGGGCGATGGCCGATCCCGAGAAGCTGCCCGAGCCCTGATCCGGGCCTGGAAGCGGGACTGGGAGCGGGCGACGTGCTGACCGTATCCGATCTCACGGTCGATTACGGCCCCGTGCGCGCTGTGCGCGGGGTCTCTCTCGACGTGGGCGAAGGAGAGGTCGTGGCCCTTCTGGGCGCGAACGGTGCGGGTAAGACGACGACGCTGATGGCGATCGCGGGTCTGAGGAAGGTCGCCGCGGGCTCCGTCACTTTCGCCGGACGCGCGCTCTTGGGTCTGCCGCCCGAGGAGATCGTGCGCACCGGCATCGGGGTCGCGCCCGAGGGTCGGCGGATCTTCGCGGGCCTCACGGTCGACGAGAACCTCCGCCTCGCCGGGAGCATCGTGGCGCCGGAAGTCGAGATCGCACGGCGGGAGGCGCTGCTCGACCGCTTCCCGATCCTGCGCGAACGCTATCGCCAACGTGCGGGGCTCTTGTCGGGCGGTGAGCAGCAGATGCTCGCCGTCGCCCGCGCGCTCCTGCCCGGCCCGCGGCTCCTTATGCTCGATGAGCCGTCGCTCGGCCTCGCGCCGCAGATGGTGGATCTCGTCTTCGACCTCATCGCGGAGCTCAAGGCCGAGGGTGTAACCATCCTCCTCGTCGAGCAGAACGTCGCCCGCTCGCTCGAGGTCGCGGACCGCGCAGTGGTGCTCGCCAACGGTCAGGTCGCCCTCGCCGGACCGGCCGCCGATCTGCGGAACGACGATCAAGTCCGCGCCGCCTATTTCGCCGCCTGAGGACGCACCCGTGGAGATCGCCCTACAGCAGACCCTGAACGCGCTCAGCCTCGGCGGGATCTACGCGCTCTTGGCGCTCGGGCTCGCCATCGTCTTCTCCATCGTGCGGCTGATCAATTTCGCCCATGGTGAGATCATGACGATGGGCGGCTACGGCGTGTTCCTCTCGCTCGCCCTCGGCCTGCCCGCCCTGCCGGCGATGGTGGTGGGCGTCGGCATCTCGGTCATGGCGGCCGTCGCGATGGAGAAGGTTGCGTTCCGCGCCATGCGCGGCGCAAGCGTCGTGACGCTGCTTATCACCAGCTTCGCCGTGAGCGAACTGCTCAAGGTCCTGTTCCAAAACGGCATCTCGGCGCGGCCGAAGCCGATCTCGCTGCCGCCAGTGTTGTCGAGCACGCTCGATTTCGGCGGGGTGACGCTGCCTGTGATCGCCGTCGTCTCGATCGTCGTGACGCTAACGGCGCTCCTCGGGCTCACGCTGCTGCTCCGGCGCACTGTCCTTGGCGTCGCCATGCGCGCGGCGGCAGAGGATTTCGATATGCTGAGGCTTCTGGGGCTGAAGGCGAATGTGGTCGTGGCGACGGCCTTCGCCATCTCGGGCCTGCTCGCCGGGATCGCCGCCGTGCTCTGGACGGGGCAGCGCGGATCGGTTGATCCGCTGATGGGCTTTTTCCCGGTCCTCAAGGCCTTCATCGCGACCGTGCTAGGCGGGCTCGGCAGCCTTGGCGGAGCGGTGCTCGGGGGCTTCGTCGTGGGTGCCATCGAGGTCTTCAGCCAGGCCTTCCTGCCACCGGCCCTCGCCCCCTATCGCGATGCCATCGTGCTGAGCTGCGTCATCGCCCTCCTCCTGCTCCGCCCCGACGGCCTGTTGCCGCCGGCAAAGAGCATCAGGAGCTGAGCGATGGCCTCACTCCTCCCCGCGCGCCTGGCCCCAATCGGGGATGAAGGTGCGGTCCCGCAACGTATCGAGCGCTTCGAGCCGGGGCTTCGCACTCGGCCAAAGCGTCTGATCGACCGAGGCCACGATCAGCTCGACCAAAGCCACGAGCCCCACGATCGTGTCCCAGGGCGTCGCCGCATCCACCCGGCAGCGGAAGATATGCGCCGCGAGCTCCGCAATGTCGCTCATCCATTGATCGGTGACGAGGATCACCGTCGCCCCCCGCTCGACCGCCATCGCGGCCGTCAGGCGCATATCCGGCTGATAGCGGCGGATATCGAACAGGATCAGGATATCGCGCCGCGCGAGCTCCAGCAGCGCATCGCTCCGCCGCGGCATGTCCTGCTCGAGCAGCGTCACATTCGCCCGCATCTTGCGGAGGTGAAAATGCAGGTGCTCGGCCAAGGTCTGGGTGAATGTCCCGCCCGCCAAGAACACCCGGCGGCGCCGGTCCGCGATGAGACCGACGACGGCCTCAAGCTCCGCCTCCTCGATCCCGTCGATGGTGGTCTCGATGGCGGCCATCATGCTCTGCTTCAGCGCAAGCCGCGGCGCGTCCCCTGCCCCGTCGCCTGCGCCAGCCCCTGCGCTGGCATCGTACCAGCGCGCCATGGTGAGCGGCCCCTCCCGCACGGCAGCAAGCTCGGCACGCAAGCAGGCGCGAAAAGCGGGGTAGCTCTCGAAGCCGAGCTTCGCGATCAGCCGCTGCAGGGTCGCCGCACTTACCCGCGCCCGCTCGGCAAAGGCGCCGATGCTCTCGAGCCCGATCATCGGATAGTCGGCGAGAAGGCAGTGGGCCGCGCGCTTCTCGCTTCGCGTCATGCGCTCCATGGCGTCGGCGATGCGATGGCGCACGGTCGTCGCTGCCTCAGCCCCGGGCGCTTCGGCGTCCCGGCCCGGCTCAGGCACGGCCCTGCCATCTGCCTTCATGGATCTCACTCTCCCCGGCGGCTGTCCGAAACGACGCTGTCGCCTGCGAAAGGGCAATCATAGATGAAGACGCTCCCGTCCGACCACTCCAGCCAGGAACGCGAGCGCCGGGTCGTGCCGGCCGAGACTGTGTGCCTCTCGATAGACATGCAGAACGCGGAGTGGAGCCCCGAGCAGATGGCCCGCGCCCAGGATCCGACGGCGCCGGAGACCAAGAACCTCGAATTCCTCGAACGCTTGCAGGAGATCGTGATCCCGAACCAGCAGCGGTTGCAAAGCGCGGCGCGCGCGGCCGGCATCGAGGTAGTCTACACCACCATCGAGGCATTGACCCAGGACGGCCGCGATATCGGTCTCGATCACAAGATCTCGGGGCTGTTCTTCCCCAAGGGCGCGTGGGAGGCCGGCGTGATCGAGGCGGTCGGCCCTGTCGGCGACGAGATCGTCATCCCGAAGACCGCCTCGGGCATCTTCAACTGCACCAATATCGAATACGTGCTGCGCAATCTCGGCGCGCGGCAGATCATCCTCTACGGCGTGTCCACCGACCAATGCGTCGAGACGGCGGTGCGCGACGCCGCGGATCGCGGGTTCCTGGTGACGGTTGTCGAGGATTGCTGCGCTGCGATGGAAGCGCCCCGCCACGCCCGCGCCATCGACGCCATGGACGGCCACTACGCCCGCGTCCGCAGCACCGACGAGATGATCGCCGAATTGGCAGAGGCCGGGTAGTGCCGCCCTACCTCGGACCGCGCTCAGCCTAAGCGTCACTGCCGGGCTCGACCCGGCGATCCACGGATGTGCGTTCATGATCCGCTGGATCGCCTGGTCGAGCCGGGGGATGACATTCGCGAGGGGGCCGGTCTGGGCAACGAACGCCTACGCCTCCTCACGCTCCGCCAGCAGCCGGCCGCACGTCACCGGCACAGCGCTGCGCAGATGCGGAAGGGCTGCGTGCATCATCGCCTGGTTCGAGGTGATCACGGGCTTGCCCGTCTCCGCCTCCAGCGCCTCGACAATCTCGACCGCGCGCATATCGGTGCAGGAGAGGAGGATCGCCTCCGCTGCCTTGTGATCCGCTCGCCGGCCGAGCGCGAGCACCTGCGCCGGTGTGAGCGCTCCTTGCTCGCGATTGCCGAGTGCCTCCTCGGGCCCTGCGACCGACACCGCCTCAATCCCTGCGCCAGCCAGGAACGCGGCGGCCCGCTCGGCAAGGCTCGGCACATAGGGCGAAGCGAAAGCAACGCGTGTGACCCCAAGGCTGCGGCAGGCGCTCACCACAGCCCCCGCCGCGGTGACGACAGGCGCGCCTGCGAGCCGCGACGCGCGCTCGGCCAGTGCTGCGTCGAAGGCCGGGCCATGGGCGAGCGTTGCCGACGTGCAGCCATAGAGGATCACATCCGGCCGCACCCCCGCCAAGAGGCCGAGCGGCCCCTCCAGGTCCGAAAGGCCCAGCCCCGCCATCTGCGCCTCGTCCGGGATCGCATCCTCCTCGTAGCCCCCCAGCCGCGCGACATGCAGGCTGATGCCCTGTGGCGCGAGGAGCGCGAGATCGGGTTCGAGGTTGGTGTTGGTGAAGGGCACCAGCAGCCCGATCCGCCCCCGGCCGCGATTGGGTTCCTCGGTCACGGCGCCCCTCCTTCGCGCATTACGGCCTCCAACTGCCGGACCAGAACCGCCATCGCCGCCGCCGGACCGACCGTCGCGCGCAGGCAGTGCGGCAGGCCAGCCCCTGCGGCCGGGCGAAGATAGACGCCCCCCGCCCGAAGCCGCGCATCTGCCCGCGCCGCACGCTCGGCATCCCCGAACCGCAGCAGGACGAAGTTCGCGCGGCTGACCGGCACCTCGAAACCCAAGGCCCGGGCGCGTGCAGCGAGATCATCGCGCAGTGCGGCCGTCATCTCGACGGTCTCGTGCATGTAGGCCTGATCCTGCAGGGCTGCGAGCGCCGCTGCCTGCGATGCCGCCGTGACACCGCCGGGAGGGAGCACCTTGTTGAGCTCCTCCGCAATCGCCGGCGGGAACAAGCCCCAACCGATGCGGAACCCAGCCAAACCATAGGCCTTGGAGAAGGTGCGCAGCACCACCGTGTCGCCATGTCCGACCAAAGGCCAGAACGGCCCCTCCTCGGCGAACTCGCCATAGGCTTCGTCGAGCACCAGCAACACGCGGCTTGGCAAGGCCTCCCTCAGCCGCATGATCTCCGCCGCCGGCAGTGCCGTCCCGGTGGGGTTCCCGGGGTTGGCGAGCCAGAGCACGCGGGTCTCCGACCGTATCGCGGCGAGGAGGGCGTCCACATCCACGGTCATGCCGACCTCGGCCACAAGGTCGGTCTCTGCGCCCATAAGCGCTGTCGCGGTGAGAAAGTAGGGATAGGCATGGGCCGGTGCGACCGCTCGCAGGCCGGGCCCCAGATAGGCCATTGAGATGCCCCGGATAAGCTCCATCGAACCTGCGGCGCATAGGATCTGCCCCTCGTCGAGACCGTGCTGAGCCGCCAACGCTGCGCGCAGCTTCCGCCAGCCCGCATCAGGATAGAGCGCGCCGTCGCTCAGGGCGGCCGCCGCAGCCTCCAGCGCCCTGGGGCTCGGCCCGCGCAAGCTCTCGTTCTGGGCAAGCGCGATGACCGACCCGCTCGATGCTGGCAGGTCGGCGACCGCATAGGGTGCGAGCCGCGCGATGCCTGCGACCGGTTCCGGGAGTGCTCGATCCTCGACAGCCGTCTCGATCATCTATCCACCTCCTCGCGCGTGCCCGTCAGTGACGGTGCCAGGCCATAGGTCTCGCGCGCCGCAGCGTCGTCGATCAAGCCATCGGCAAGGTCCCGGACGACGGCCGCGCGGGCGCGCTCACCCGGTGGGCCGAAACCGCCGCCGCCCGGTGTCTCGAAAATCAGCGTCTCACCTGGCCCGATCTCCAGCATGCCTTTAGCCGGCAGTGCAGGGCCGTCATCGACGCGAATACGGCCTGGCGCGCCGGCCTCGCCGCCCTGGCGCCCGGCGGCCGGGTTGGCGACGCGCTCGACCGACAGGAACACGGTGATCGCATCCTGCCCGGCCGGCGCGATCTCGATCCGCTGCCCCAGCCCACCCCGTTGCCGACCCGCACCGCCCGAGCCCGGCCGCAGCTCCCGCCGGCGGATCAGGATCGGCGCGACGCTCTCGCTGATCTCCACCTGGCTCCCCCAAACACCGCTCGGATAGGCCGTCGCCGACAACCCGTCCCGGCTGGGCCGCGCGCCCGTGCCCCCGTTATGGGTCAGCTCCACGGCGAAGGCGGGTCGGCCCGACCGAGCGACTTCCGGCGCGCTGCGGAGCGGCAGGTCCCACATCGCCGACGCCCCCTCGGCCGGCACGCGTTCCGGCAGCGCCTGCACGAGGCACCCGAAAACGAGATCCGGCGTCATCTGCCCCAACGTATGGCGCTGCGCGACCGCGGCCGGCGGCTGGGCGTTCAGAATGCACCCCAGAGGCGCCGTCACGGCGAAACACCCCAGCGAGCCCGCATTGTTCGGGATCTCGCTACCCACGATGCAGCGGAGCGCGAAGACCGAGTAGGCCGTGGCATAGTTCAGCGGCACGTTGATGCCTTTGGCCTGCGCCGGGGGGCTGCCCGCGAAATCGAGCGCCATGGTCCCGTCCTGGATCGTCAGCGCCGCCCGAAGCGTCAGCGGCGTGTCATAGCCGTCGACCGTGAGCGCGTGGCGATAGGTCCCGGCCGGCACCTCGGCAATCGCCGCCCGCTGCGCCCGGCGCGAGGTTTCGAGGATATGGCGGGCCAGCGGTGCCAAATCCTCCAGCCCGAACTCATCCATCATCGCCATTAGCCGCGTAACACCCGTCTCGCAGCAGGCGATCAGCGCATAGAGATCGCCCTCATTCGCCACCGGCTCACGGGAGTTCGCTTTCACGATCTCGATCAGGAGAGTGTTGAGCGTCCCCGCCTCAACGATACGGCAGGGCGGGATGCGGAGGCCTTCGTCGTAGATGTCCGAGCCCTCCGGCCCCATGCCGGCACCGCCCAGGTCGACAAGATGCGAGGTGCAGGCGGTGAAGCCCATGATCCGGCCCTCGCCGAACGCCGGCATCATCAGCAGGAAGTCATTGAGATGCCCCGAGGCGATCCACGGGTCGTTGGTCGTGAAGATATCGCCCGGTCGCATCGTCTCCGCCGGGAAGCGCTGGATGAGGTGCTTCACCGCCTCGGCCATGGTGTTGATATGCCCCGGCGTGCCCGTCACCGCCTGGGCCAGCATGCGACCCTGGGGGTCGAAGATACCGGCGGAGATGTCCCCGCATTCCCGCACGATCGGACTGAACGCCGCGCGGATCAACGCCTGCGCCTGCTCCTCCACGACGGCGAGGAGCCGGTTCCACATCACCTGTAGGCGCAGCGGCGAAAGATCGGCGGTCATGTCGAGGCCCCTTCGGCGGTGAGGATCAGGTTGCGTGCGGCGTCGATCTCGGCGCGGAAACCCTGGCCGACAAGCGTCGTTGTCTGCGGCTCGACCACGAGCGCCGGCCCTTTGAACGCGTGCCCCGGCTGCAGTGCCGAGCGGTGATAGACCGCTGCCTGAACTGCTTGGCCCGTCGCGTCGCAGGTGATCTGTCGGTGCGCGGCGGGCGCGGGCGGCACTTGGGTCTCTGCGAAGGTCGCGTGCGAGCCCATGAGCGGTCGTGGCTGGCTCGAGACCCGCACCGCCCAGTTCAGCACCTCCACCGTCATGCCCGGCACCGCCCGGCTGAAGAGGCGCGCATAGATTGCCTCGAACGCGGCGATCAGCGCGCTGGCGTCCTCGGATGTCAGCGGCCGGCCCGGCAAGGGCACTTCGATCTCATGCCCCTGCCCGCAATAGCGCATGAAGGCGACCCGCCGTTCGGTCAAGGGCTCCCCCGGCGCGCCGGCACCGACCACTTCCGCGCCCTCCGCCGCCATGGCCTGCAGGAGCGTGTTGATGGTGACCGGGTCGAAGGCGTTGAGGGTCGTGTAGCGGCTCCGCACCCGCTCGAACGACACGGGTGCTGCGAGAAAGCCGATGGCGGAGCCGACGCCGGGATCGGGCGGGACGAGGATGCGGCGGATCCCCGCCCGGCGCGCCACACGGGTCGCATGCAGCGGACCGTTGCCGCCGAACGCGATCATGGTGCGGCTGCCGAGATCCTTGCCCGATTCGACCGCGTGCATCCGTGCCGCCGCCGCCATGCTCTCATCCACGATCTCGCTCACACCAAAAGCCGCCGCGGCCACATCGACTGCGAGCGGTGTCGCGATCTGCTCGTCCAGCGCCGAGCTTGCACGTGCAGTGTCGATCGCAAGACGCCCCTCAGCGAAGGCGTCCGGGTCGATATAGCCAAGGACGACATCCGCATCCGTCACCGTCGGACGCGCCCCGCCCCGGCCAAAGGCGGCGGGGCCCGGCTCAGCACCCGCACTCTCAGGACCCACGGTCAGGCGACCCAGGGTATCGGTCGCGGCAATCGACCCGCCGCCCGCACCGATCTCGATCAGCTCCACAACAGGGATGCGCACGGGCATGCCGCTGCCCTTGATGAACCGGGCGGCCCGCGCGATCTCAAAGCTCCGCGCGGTCTGCGGCTCGGCACTGTCGATCAGGCAGAGCTTCGCTGTCGTGCCGCCCATGTCGAAGCTCAGCACTTGGTCGAGCCCCGCCGCCCGCGCCGCCATCGCCGCCAGGATCGCGCCGCCGCAGGGCCCGCTCTCGACCAGCCGGATGGGTAGCCTCCGCGCCGTCTCGATCGTGGTCATCCCCCCGCCAGAGGTCATCATCATGATCGGGCAGGCCAGGCGCTCCGCCGCAAACCGCTCCTCGAAGGCCTGCAGATACGCGCCCATCAACGGTTGCACATAGGCGTTTGCGACGGTGGTGCAGAGCCGCTCGAACTCCCGCGCCTCGGGCGAGATGTCGGAGGAGAGGGAGATCGCGAGGCCCGGCCGCGCCTCGGCCAGCAGCGCGCCCAACCGCTGCTCATGCGCGGGGTTGGCATAGGCGTGGAGGAGGCAGATGGCGACCGCCTCCGCCCCGCTCGCATCGATCTCCTCCAACAGCCTCGGCAGGCAGGTCTCGTCAAATAGGCGGAGCACGCTGCCATCGGCGGCCACCCGTTCCGGCACGGTGAAGGCGCGCGCGCGTGGGACGATCAGGTCGGGCTTCTCCACGTCGATATCGTACTGCGCATAGCGACGCTCATAGGCGATTTCCAAGATATCGCGGAAACCTTCGGTCGTAATGGTGGCAACGCGCGCGCCCCGCCGCTCGATCAACGCGTTCGTGGCCAGCGTCGTGCCATGGACGAAACCCGTGACTGCGCGCCAGCCGAGGCCAAGCGCCGCCATCACGTCGCGCGCGCCGGTCAGCGCGCCCTCGGCCGGGGCCTTGGTCGTCGGTGTCTTGGCGGTGGCGACGATCGCGCCCCGCGCATCGGCGGCCACCACATCGGTGAAGGTGCCGCCGATATCGACGGCCAATCGAATACTGTTCTCTGCCACGATCACGCTACTCGCGATGACCCGGAACCGGGTCGGGAGTTGAGGGCGCGCAAGCCGCGCCCGCTCAGATCCAGGGGTTGCCCCTGCCCGAGAGGATCATCGTGCGACGAGATCCGCGCCCGTGGCCCGCCTGCCGCAGCGGCGGTCGAGCTGCTGATCGCAAAGGTCAGTTGGAGTGATGCGCATCGCGTAGGGTGGCCGGCAGACCGCATCCGCTGTCAAGCGAATTCACTCAGATGGGCCGGCGCAGATGATAGTCCCGCCCGGCGATGACGGCCTTCGTGAAGACTGTGGGACGCGGTCCTAACCGCCCGAAGCGCTCACCAGGGAGCAGATGCGCCTGATCGCGGCCCCATAGCCGTCGATGCCGAAGCCCGCGATCACGCCGTCCGCCCTGGCGCTGACATGGGAGTGGTGGCGAAAGCTCTCCCGCCGGTGGATGTTCGAGATATGGACCTCCATCACCGGCCCCTCGAACGCCATCAGCGCATCCAGGATCGCGATGGAGCTGTGCGAGTAAGCCGCCGGATTGATCACGATCCCGCAGGCGAGCTCCCGCGCCTCCTGAATCCACTCAACGAGCTCGCCCTCATGGTTCGACTGCCGAAAGCGGAGCCCGAACCCCTCGGCCAGTGCATCCCGGCACAGTCGCTCCACATCCTCCAAGGTCTCATGGCCATAGATCGCGGGCTCCCGCGTGCCCAGGAGGTTGAGATTGGGGCCGTTCAGGACATGGATGGTGCGGCTCATGACCCCGTTAGAGCATGCGTCGCAGCCCCGGGCCAGCCTCAGGAGCCGGTGTCGCGCTCAGGGCCGGCATTCGGGAAGAACAGCTGCTCGCCACCCACACGATATTCGGCGATCGCCGCCTGACCCTTGGGCGAGAGGATCCAGTCGACGAAGGCCTTGCCGGCCGACGCGTTCACGGACGGGCATTTGGCCGGGTTCACCTGGATCACGCCGTACTGGTTGAAGAGGTCGTCATCCCCCTCCACCAGCACCCGAAAATCGCCCTTGTTGCGGAAGCTGATCCAGGTGGCGCGGTCGGTCAGCGTGTAGGCACCCATGCCCACAGCCGTGTTCAGCGTCGCCCCCATGCCCGAGCCTGTCTCGCGATACCACCGCCCGGAGGCGGCCTCGGTGTCGACCTCGGTCTGCCGCCACAACGCCCGCTCTTTCTGATGCGTGCCCGAGTCGTCCCCGCGCGAGGCAAACAGCGCGCGGGCCTCGGCGATGCGGGTCAGCGCACGTCCGGCATCGGTCATACCGCCAACACCCGCCGGATCGGCCTTGGGCCCCACGACAATGAAATCGTTGAACATCACGTTCTGGCGGGCGACGCCGTAGCCCTCGGAAACGAACAGCTCCTCCGTCGCCTTGGCATGGACCAGGAGCACATCACCGTCGCAGTTCCTGGCATTGCGGATGGCCTGCCCGGTGCCGACCGCAACCACATGCACCGTGATCCCGTTCTCCGCCTCGAACCCCGGCAGCAGATGATCGTAAAGGCCTGAGTTCGCCGTCGATGTGGTCGACTGCAGGATGATCGCCGTCTCCGCCGCTGCAGGAACGGCGGCCAAGGCCAAAAGACCGGCGATGAGGGGTGCGGCGTGCATGATCGGCTCTCTGTCAGAGATAGAGACGCCCCGCCAGATAGGCGCGCGCCGGTTCGGAGACAGGGTCGGCCATGAAACGCTCCGCAGGCGTGTGCTCGGCGACCCGACCGCGATGGAGGAATACGATGTCATCGGCCAGCCGCCGCGCCTGACCGGCGTCATGGGTGACGAAGACGATCTTCATGCCCTCCGCGCTCACCGCCCGCACGATCTCTTCGATGGCCTGGACGGAGGCTGGGTCGAGGCTCGCGGTCGGCTCGTCAAGGAACATCACTTCGGGCTCTGTCGCCAGCGCCCGTGCAAGCGCCAGGCGCTGCTGTTCGCCGCCGGAGAGGAGGCGCGCCGGCTGCCCTGCCCGCTCCGCCAGCCCCACCTCGCGCAAGAGCGCATCACGCCGGGTTCGGTCGCGGCGCTGCCGGGTGGCGAGCACGAAATCGATGTTCTGCGCGACGGAGCGGCGAAGGAGCACGGGTTTCTGGAAAACGAGCGCCTGACGGCGGCGCGTCGCCTCTCCGGCAGGCTCCCCCGCCCACAGCACCTGGCCCTCATCTGGCGCGATCAGGCCATGCATCAGCTTTAGCAGGAGGCTCTTGCCCGCGCCGTTCGGCCCCATCACGACCGTGATGCCGCGCCCCTCGACCGCAAGATCGATCCCGTCGATAAGCGCCCGCCCCCCAGCCGAGAGCCGCAGGCCCGTGATCCGGAAACCCGCCCGCGCCTCGACACCGGCCCATGCGGGCGGCGGCTGCGCATGGTCACGCATGGGCGGCATCGCGGGTCACAGACCGGGCGGAGAGAACGAGCCCGTTCACGCCAAGCGCAATCGCCAGCAGCACGATGCCGAGCGCGAGGGCCATGGCGAGATCCCCCTTCGAGGTCTCAAGCGCGATGGCCGTCGTCATCACCCGGGTCAGGTGGTCGATATTGCCGCCCACAATGATCACGGCACCGACCTCGGCGATGGCGCGGCCGAACCCCGCGAGCCCGACCGTCAGCAGCGACATCCGCCCATCGCGCACCAGCGCCGCCACGACCTGGCCCCGACTGAGACAGAGCGAGCGGAACTGCTCGGCGTATTCCCGGTGCAGATCCTCCAGCGCCTGGCAGGACAGGGCGATGACGATGGGCGTGATCAGGATGAGCTGCGCGATGATCATCGCCGTCGGCGTGTAGAGAAGCCCGAAGACGCCGAGCGGCCCCGCGCGCGAGAGGGCGAGATAGACG
>JBCDFC010000056.1:0-22550 GCA_039178805.1 Pseudomonadota bacterium
GCCCGTCGCGATCGAGACGGAGAGCGGCACCGACAGCGTATGGGTCTGACCGACATAGGCCATGTCGAGCGTGAACGCCGCATCGCGCCGCTCGAAAACCGTGCGGGCGGCGTCGAGGAGCCGATTGCCGTCTTCGAAATGCCGCTGCATGAGCGCCCCAAGGGCCGCCTCGTCCAGCGCGTCCACCAGGCTGTTGATCGTCTGCACGAAGTCCTGGCGCATATCGGCGATGACGCAGCCCATGGCCGAGGTCACGCCCGGGTAGCGGGGCACGATGGCGCGCGCGAGGCCGACCTCGGCAAGCATCGCACCTGCGTGGAGCGCGCCGCCCCCGCCGAAGGGCATGAAAGCGAAGCGCTTTGGATCGAAGCCCCGCTCGATGCTGACGAGCCGGATCGCGCCTGCCAAACGCGAATTGGCGACCCGCAGGATCGCCTCGGCCGCGGCCTCCGTCCCGAGCCCGAGCGGCCGGCCGACCCGAGCATCGACGGCCGCGCGGGCGGCACCAAGGTCCAGACGGGCGATGCCGCCAATAGGGCTTTCGGGATCGATCCGGCCGAGTACGATGTTCGCATCCGTCACCGTGGGCCGGTCATTGCCGCGGCCATAGGCAACCGGGCCCGGATCGGAGCCCGCGCTTTCGGGGCCGATAGCGAGCATGCCGCCCTTGTCGACCGAGGCGATCGATCCGCCGCCTGCACCAATCGTGGTGATCTCGATCATCGGCGATCGGATCGCCATGCCGAAATCGATATTGGTCTGCGGGCTCAGCACCGAGGTGCCGTCGGCGATGAGGGCGACATCGAAGCTCGTCCCGCCCATGTCGCCGGTGATGACATTTGGAAAGCCCGCGCATTCGGCGATGTAGCCCGCCGCGATGACGCCCGCCGCAGGGCCCGAAAGCGCCGTGCGAACGGGGCGCGCGCAGGCATTTGCGGCCGACATTACGCCGCCGTTCGACTGCACGATCAGGAACTCGCCATCGAAGCCGCTTTCGTTGAGCGCGCGCTCCAGCCGGTCGAGGTACCCGGCGACTTCGGGCTGGAGATAGGCGTTGAGAGCAGCGGTGGAGAAGCGCTCAAACTCGCGGATCTCCGGCAAGATCTCGGCCGAAGCGGTGACATGGGGGTTGGGCCAGAGGGCGCGGACAGCCTCGGCCGCCGCCGCCTCGTTCGAAGGATTGGCGTAGGAGTTGGCGAAGAGGATGGCGCAGGCGTCACAGCCCATGTCGAGCAGCGTTCGGGCCGCGAGGTGCACGGCGTCGAGATCGACGGGCTCCAGCACCGTGCCATCCGCCAGGACCCGTTCCGGAACCTCCAGCCTCCGGTCGCGGGGAATGACAGGCTTGAAATCGCCCCGCAAACCCCAAGTGCGCGGCCTGTCGCGCCGGCGCATCTCCAGCACATCGCGGAGGCCCGCGGTGGTAATCACGCCGGTGCGCGCGCCCTTCCGTTCGAGCAACGCGTTGGTGCCGGCAGTGGTGCCGTGGACGACGACGGAGAGGCTGCTGAGATCCCCGACCTGCGCGCCAATCCCGGCGAGAAACCCGCCCGACTGATCCGGGCGCGTCGTCGGGACCTTGGCGGTGCGCGCTGTGCCCGCGGCCTCGTCCAGCAGGAAGACATCCGTGAAGGTGCCGCCCACATCCACGCCCACCATGCGCGCGCCGCTCATGCGCTCGCGTCCCGCCAGCCGAGGCCATACTCGCGATCGGCGGCCTCGGCGCTGACATAGCCGAGGGCGACATCGCGGGCGATGGCGGCGGGATCGCGTTCGGCGGCCAGGCCATAGCCGCCACCGCCCGGTGTCTCGAGCCGAACGCGTTGGCCATTTGCGAGTGCCATGCCGCGAGCCTTGGAGCCGAGGGCGGGGCGTTGCCAGCCATCCGCTTGTTCATAGGCAAAGGCGTTGGGTGCGGCTTCGCTGCCCCCCGCAATGCCGGCGGGTGCGAAGCGGGCGCGTTCACCGAAGAGAAACGCCTCTGCCCTCTCCTCCAGCAGTTCGATCTCGTAGACGGCACCCAGGCCGCCGCGATGCGCCCCTGAGCCGGCGCTGTCGGGGCGCAGCGCCCATTGGCGGAAGAGGACCGGATAGGCGGCCTCTAGAATCTCCATCGGCGGGATCGTCGCGGTCGAGATGGGCGCGTTCCCGTGGTTCAGCCCGTCGCTCTCGACGCTCGCGCCATGCCCCCCGCCGAAAAAGCTGAACATGACCCAGGGCCGCGCGTCCCCGCTGCGCCGCCCGGAGATCGAGAGCGCGTTGATCGTGCCATAGGCGTTGGCGACCGTGCGCTCCGGCGCGGCCTTGGCCATGGCCGAGAAGATGACGTCGATCATGCGCAGGATCGTCTCGGTATACCCGCCCACGGGCGCCGGAAACTCGGCCGAAAGAAGCGAGCCCTCGGGCACCCGCACCGTCACAGGCCGCATCACGCCCGCATTCGCCGGGAGCGCCGGAAAGATGTGCTTCACCGCGACATAGGCGGTGGCGACGGCGGTCGGCATGGCGATATTGACGGGGCCCGCGGTCGCGGGGGCGGTGCCTTCGAAGTCGAGCGTCAACCGGTCGCCAGCGATCTCGAGGGTCACGCGGATCTTCAGCGGCGTATCCGTGATCCCATCATTGTCGAGGAAGTCCTCTGCCTCCCACCGGCCATCGGGCAGGGCGGAAAGCTCTGCGTGCATCAGCGCCTCCGCCCGGTCACCTAGCGCCGAAAGCGCCGATTTGACCGTTTGCGCACCGTACTCGTCGATCAGTGCGTCGAGGCGTTTTGCGCCGAGGTCGAGCGCGCCGAGCTGGCCGTTGAGGTCGCCCCTCGCCGACTGCGGCAGCCGCGTGTTCCGAAGCAGGATGTCGACGATGTCCTGTTGCTCCTCACCCCCGCGCACGAGCCGGACCGGCGGCAACACGAACGCCTCCTGAAAGGCATCGGTGGCGGTCGGGTTGTAGTTGCCGGGGACAGCACCGCCCACATCGTGCCAATGCCCGACCGAGGCGAGATAGCAGAAGAGCGTACCGTCCCTGAAATAGGGGCGTACGAGCCGCATATCGGAGAGATGCGTGCCGCCGAGATGGGCGTCGTTGAAAATCCATACATCGCCATCCTGCGCCCCGCCCGATGCCGCGGCCTTCTCGATCACCGCCTGCACGGCGAAGGCCATGACGCCAACGAAGATCGGCAGCCCGTTCTTGCCCTGTACGAGCGTCGCACCGGTCTCGGCATCATAGAGCCCATGGCCCGCGTCATGCGCCTCGGCGATGATCGGGTTGAAGGCCGCGCGGAAGAGCGTCGCGTCCATCTCGTCCGCGATCTGCTCCATCCGCCCGGCGAGAACGGCGAGCGTGACCGGGTCGATCTCGCTCACGACGCAGCCTCATGTCTCGCGCGGATCTCGGCGATGTCGTTCCAGACGTCCTGGCGGATGATCACCCCGCCTTGCAGCGCGAACCGGTCGACGAACCGGATGCCCTCGAACGCGGTGCCATCCGGCCATGCGCCCGAGAGCGTGCCGTAGACCCAGACGGCGGTGGCGTCATCGGCCCGCGCGACCTCGGTCTTCGCCACCATTTTGCGCACGAAGCGGTAGCGCAGCTTTGCCCACTCGATGAGGTCCTCAAGTTCCTGCATAGGCGGCGCGCCGGGGAAGTGCATCTCGAAGCCCGCCGCGAGAAAGCTTTGCGCTGTATCGAGATCGCGTGCCTCCATCGCCGACAGATAGCCGCGGATGACCGCCTCGGCGTCTGGCAGGGCGGGCGCCGGGACGCGCCGCTCACCGCCGCGCATCCAGCCTGCTGCGTCATGCTCCGTCATCATCACGGTGATCGCCTCGGGAGCCGCAGGCACTACTTCCCTCACCGCAGCGGTAAGCGCGCGCCCGAGGCGGGCTTTGGCATCGGCATCATAGCCGTGGATCAGATGAAGCTCGATGACCGGCATTCGGTGCCTCCTGACGATCTGTCCGATAGATAAGACAGATATGTGGAAGAGGAAAAGACTGATTTTTCGGCATCGATGTCCTTTTCCCCTTGCGCCCGGCCGCTTGCCCGCTACGCTTTGTCCGTGAAGGAGGATCGGATGGGCGGCCGCGAGACCCAGTTTCTGCCGACCGGTGGGAAGGCGCGTGGGATCTACCTGCAGCTCCGCGACGATATTGCGGGCGGCCGGGTGCCCGCTGGTGCGCCTTTGCCGGGCGAGCAACGCCTGGCGGCGAGCCATGGCGTCAGTCGCGTCACCATCCGCCGGGCGCTGGAGGCGCTTGCAGCCGAGGGTCTGATCGAAAAGCGTCCGGGAGCAGGCTCGATCGTGATGGCGTCGGTCATGGGCAAGGCCCCCGGGCCGATTGCTGCGGACATGACGACGCTGATGCCCCAGATCGTGGAGATGGGGCGGCTGACGACCGCGCGGCTCCTCTCCTTTGCCTATCTGACGGTGCCCGACCCCGTGGCGGCGGCGCTCGGCCTCGCGCCAGGGGCGCGCGTTCAGGCGGCGGTGCGCCTACGCCTGTCCGGCGATACGCCGTTCTCGCACCTCACGACGCATGTGCCCGAAGAGATCGCGCGCAGTTATTCGGAGGCCGATCTCGCCACCACGCCGCTCTTCCGACTGCTCGAGCGGAGCGGCGTGCGCGTCGGCGATGCCGAGCAGGCCGTGACGGCGACGCTCGCGACGCCGACGGTTGCCGAGGTGCTGGGGGTCGCGCCGGGTGCGCCGCTCCTCTCGCTCACCCGCGTGGTGCGCGATGCGGAGGGCAGGGGGATCGAACATCTCGCGGCCCTCTACCGGCCGGATCTCTTCCGCCTTGAGATGCGCCTCCATCGCGCCGGTGCAGGCGATGCGCGGTATTGGGAGCCGGTGATCGACGGTGCCGAGGTGGGGGATCAGGCCTGATGACGCCCCCGCGTACGCTCTTCGCCAAGCTGTGGAAGGCGCATGAGGTGCTGCGCCGCGATGACGGCGCCTCGCTCCTCTGGGTCGACCGGCACCTTGTGCATGAGGGTTCGCATCACGCCTTTGCGAAGCTCGACGAACGCGGCCTGACGGTCGCGCATCCGGAGCTGACCTTCGGCGTGGCGGACCACTACGCACCGACGCGCGGTGGGCTAATAGATGCCGACCCGAAGATCGCCCGCATGATCGAGACCTTGGCCGCGAACACCGGCCGCCACGGCGTGCACTGCTTCGGCCTCGGCGATCCGCGCCGTGGCATTGTGCATGTTGTGGGGCCTGAGCAGGGGCTCACGCTTCCGGGGCTCCTCATCGTCTGCGGTGACAGCCATACATCGACACATGGCGCCTTTGGCACGATCGCATTCGGCATCGGCGCGACTGAGGTTGCGCATGTGCTCGCGACCCAAACCGTTTGGCAGAAGCGCCCGAAATCGATGCGCATCACTGTCGAGGGGCGGCTTGGGCCCGGGGTCGGCGCCAAGGACCTCGCGCTTGGCTGGATCGCGCGTTTGGGCGCCGACGGGGCGCGCGGATACGCCATCGAGTATGCCGGTTCGGCCGTCCGCTCGTTGTCGATGGAGGGGCGCCTTACCCTCTGCAATCTCTCGATCGAGGGTGGTGGGCGCTTCGGCATGGTCGCGCCGGATGCTGCGACCTTCGACTATGTCGCCGGGCGGCCCTTCGCGCCTGAGGGAGCGTCGCTCGAAAGGGCTGTCGCGCAGTGGACAGCGCTCAGCACCGATGCGGGCGCGGCCTTCGATCGTGAGGAGACGATCGACGCGGCCAGCATCGCGCCCATCGTGACCTGGGGCACGAGCCCCGAGGACGCGATGCCGATCACGGGGACCGTGCCGGATCCGGCCCGTGCAGGCTGCGGCCGAGCCGAGCATATCCGTGCTGCCCTCGACTACATGCAGCTCTCCCCGGGCCGCCCGCTCGAAGGCACGCCGATCGACGAGGTTTTCATAGGCTCGTGCACCAATGCGCGGATCGAGGATCTCCGTCTCGCCGCCGCCGTCCTCGCTGGTCGGAGGGCGAAGGTACCCGGTCTCGTCTCCCCGGGCTCCGGGCTTGTGAAGGCGCAGGCCGAGGCCGAGGGGTTGGATCGTATCTTCACGGCGGCCGGGCTCGATTGGGTCGGCTCCGGCTGCTCGATGTGCGTCGCGATGAATGGCGACCGCGTGGCGCCCGGCAAGCGCTGCGCCTCGACGACCAACCGCAACTTCCGCGGCCGGCAGGGGCCGGGCGCCCGCACGCATCTGATGAGCCCCGCGATGGTCGCCGCCGCCGCCGTGACGGGCGCCATCGCCGATGTGCGTCCGATGCTGGAGGGGAGGGCCGTGGCATGACCGGCTGGACCCGCGCCGAGGGGCCGGTCGCCGTGCTGCCCCAGGAGAACATCGACACCGATCAGCTTATCCCGGCGCGCTTCATGTCCACGCCGCGATCCGAAGGCTATGGGCAGTTCCTGCTGCACGACTTTCTGCGGAACGAGACCGCGCCCAAGATCGAGGGCGCGGAGGTCCTCATCGCGGGGCGCAATTTCGGATGCGGTTCGTCGCGGGAGGCGGCGGTCTACGCGCTCGTCGATTTCGGCATCCGTGCGGTGCTCGCACCCTCCTTCGGTGACATCTTCGCATCGAACGCGGTGAACAACGGCCTCTTGCCCGCGCAGATCGGTGACGATCTCGCCGCACGTCTTCTCGCTCAGCCCCCGGCCCGGATGGCGGTCGATATCGCCGCCGGAATACTCGCCTTCGACGATGGGGAGCATCCCTTCGCGCTCGACGAGACCTGGCGCATGAAGCTCATCAAGGGCTGGGACGATATCGACATGACCGCTCAGCACGGCGCCGCAATCGGAGCCTTTGCCGCTCAACGACGGTGCGCGCATGCCTGGGCCTGGCCGGCAGCGACCGGCACCGACACCGACCTCGGAACGACAGGGAGAGGGGCGTCCGGCTGACGCCTCGCGACAAGAAGAAGGAGACCTCCAATGCGCATGAGACTGATGGGCGTCCTCACCGCCTCGGCCACGCTTCTCGGCGGCAACGCGCTGGCCGAAGACGTGATCAGCGCCGTCCACGCCTTCCCGACGACGCTCATCTACACCAAGAGCTTTCTCGAATTCGTCGACAAGGTGAATGAGCGGGGCGAAGGCGTCGTGCGCATCGATGTGCGTGGAGGGCCCGAGGCGATCGGCATGTTCCAGCAGCCCGATGCGGTGCGGAACGGCGTGGTCGACATGGTCTACACGCCCGGCAGTTTCTACGCGGGCGCCCTGCCGGAGAAGGACGCGCTCGTGGGCTCCAACCTCGCAGGGCCCGATGCCCGCGCCAATGGCGGCATCGCGCTCATCGACGAGATCCATCAGGAGAAGATGGGCGTCAAATATCTCGGCTGGTTCGACTCCAATGTCTGCTACAATCTCTGGACCGTGAACGAGCCCGAGTTCGACGCCGACGGCAATCTCTCGGTCGACGGGATCAAGCTGCGCGGCAATGCGGTCTACAACGCCTTCTTCACCGAGTATCTCGGCGCGCAGGTCATCGATCTGCCCACCACCGACGTCTATTCGGGTCTTGAGCGCGGGGTGGTCGATGCGACTGGCTGGACCCAGATCGGGCTCGCGGATCTCAAATGGGACGAGTTCGTGCGCTACCGGATCGAGCCTTGCTTCTTCTCCACCGATCTCGGGGTGATCGTGAATTTGGAGAAGTGGAACAGCCTCTCCGACGAGGCAAAGAGCATCGTCCAGGACGTCGCCATCGAGCATGAAGCGGCGAGTGCGGCAAAGCTCGGCGCGCTGGCGGCCGAGCAGCTTGCGGCGCTTGAGGCGAACGGCATGACCACCGTGACGCTCGAAGGGGAGGCCGCCGCAAACTACCTCGCCGCCGCCCGTGAGAAGACCTGGGAGCGGATGCGCGGCCGTATGGAGGATCAGCCCGGCGGGCTTGGCAACTACGACCGCCTGATCGAGCTCTTCTACGACCCGGCCAAGGACTGAACCCTCTCGCGGCGCGCCCCCGGCGCGCCGCCTCCCTCTGAAATCGCCGGAGCGCCCATGCAGGCCGTCGCGCGTGCCTATCTCGTCGTGCTGAACGGCATGGCCGCCATCGCCGCGGCCGTGCTCGTCTGGTTCATGGTGGCCATCGTCCTCTCGGTCACCATGCGCAATCTCGGCATCCAGCCCTTCGCCTGGCTCTTCACCTCAACCGAATACGGCCTTCTCTACATGACGATGCTGGGCGCGCCCTGGCTCGTGCGCGAACGGGGCCATGTGCATATCGAGCTTGCGACCGCCGCCCTACCGCGTCCGGCCGCCCGGATCGTCAGCCGCATCGTCGCCGCCCTCTGCGTGCTCGTCTGCGTGGTGCTGACGTGGAAAGGGGTCGAACTCTGCCTCCAGAACATCGAGCGGGGCGACTTTGACGTACGCGCCTATTTCTTCCCCCGCTGGCTTCTGACCATCGCTTTCCCGATTTCGTTCGGGCTCATGGCCATCGAGTTTGCACGCTTCGTGGTCGGGCCCGAATTGCTGCATTCCGGCGAAGCTGGGATCCACGAGTGATGGCCTGGTTCGAGGCGCTCGCCCTTCTCCTCGGCACGATCATGGCGCTTATGGCCATCGGCATGCCGGTGGCGCTGGCGTTCCTTGCGGCCAACATCGTCGGCGCCTGGATCTTCATGGGCGGCGAGGCAGGCGTGCTTCAGCTCCTGAACAACGGGCTCGGCGCGCTCACGACCTTCGCCCTCGTGCCGATTCCGCTCTTCCTCCTGATGGGGGAGATATTCTTTCAGACGGGCCTTGGCGGGCGGATGTTCAACGCCATCGACGCGCTACTCGGGCGCGTCCCGGGGCGGCTCTCCTATGTCACCGTCCTCGGCGGTACCGGGTTCTCGACGCTCTCGGGCTCGTCCATGGGTTCGACCGCCCTCCTCGGCTCGCTGATGGTGCCGGAGATGACGAAGCGGGGTTACAAGAAGTCCCTCTCGATCGGCCCGATCCTCGGCACCGGGGGCCTCGCCATCATCATTCCACCCTCGGCGCTCGCGGTCCTGCTGGCGACGCTCGCCCGGATCGATGTGGGCGCGCTCCTCATCGCGGGTGTGATCCCCGGGCTGATCCTCGCGGGGCTCTACCTCATCACGATCTGGACGATGACGCGGATCGATCCAGGGGCCGCGCCCGCCTATGCCGTGGCGCCGCAGCCGCTCGCGCGAAAACTGCTGCTGGTTCTCCGCGACGTGGTGCCGATGGTCGGGCTCATGGTCGTGATCGTGCTGATGATGATCGGCGGCATCGTTACACCCTCCGAGGCTGCAGCCTTCGGCGCCCTCGGCGTGATCCTGCTCGCCGCCGCCTTCCGCTGCCTTACGCTCGATGCGATGAAGCGCTCCATCATCGGCGCGCTCCGCGTGACGTTAATGGCATATCTCATCGTCTTCGGCTCCGCGACGTTCAGCCAGCTCCTCGCCTTTTCCGGCGCCTCTTCCGGCCTCATCGCCTGGGCGACGGGTTTCGAGCTGGCACCCGTGACGATGCTGGCGGTCATGTTCCTGGTGCTGCTCGTGCTGGGCATGTTCATGGAGCAGATCTCGATCATGCTCCTCACGGTGCCGATCTTCTTCCCGCTCGCGCTCAGCCTCGGCTTCGATCCGATCTGGTTCGGGATCGTGATGCTGCTCGCCCTGGAGATCAGCTTCACCACGCCGCCCTTCGGCCTCCTTCTCTTCGTCATGAAGGGTGTGGCCCCGCCCGAGACGACGATGCGCGATATCTACACCGCCGCACTCCCCTTCATCGCCTGCTCGCTCCTTCTCGTGCTCCTGCTGGTCGCCGTCCCGAGCCTCGCGACCTGGCTACCAAACCTCGGCTAGCCTAAAGTTGAAAGGGCGGGAGAACGGCCCGAGCTCCGGCGTTGTTGCCCAAACTTCCCGAAGCTTCCTGAAGCAAACGATCGAGGCCGGCACCGCACCCGTCACAGCTTCGCCGGACGACGCGGAAGCGGGTAAGTAGTCCAGTAAACAAAGGTCTTCGACAAACCCTCGACCCGAGGATACTTCGTCGAACTGAGTATCAGCAAAAGTCAACTTGGAGATCGGTTAGGTTGCCAGCGAGCACCAGTGGTCGGTTTCATCGCGATCTTTTTCCTCAGCACCCCGCAATCGGAGCCTGTCTCAGAAGGTCCGGTAGCGGGCGATGTGGCGTGACATGAGCTTGATCATGGCGATCTGGATCAGCATCTGGACGGTCGCGGCGAAGCGCTCGAAGTCCTTGGCGAGGCGTCTCTTTATGGTGATCCAGGCGAAGGTCTGCTCGACGGTGAGCATGGGAACGCCACAGGTTCGAGAGAGCGTGCGGACGCGTTTCGCCTGAACGACGAAGCCGGGATCGGTCAGTTTGACGATATTGACCGGCCGCGGCGCGGCTGCGGTGATGTGCGATCTCTGATAGCCGGCGTCGGCGGAAAAGCGCTCCACGAACGGTAACCGGTTCGCGATCCTCTCGAATAGGAGCGCCGCGCCGTCGCGGTCCTAGACGCGGTCCCGGATGCAGGCCGAGTGCACCTCGATGCGCATCATCAGCCCGAGCGTGTCGCAGAAGAGTTGGCGCTTGTGCCCTTTGATCTTCTTCCCGGCATCGAAGCCGGTCTGGTCACGGGCGTCCGGGCCGGTCTTCACGTTCTGGCCGTAGATGAGCGTGGCCGACGGGCTTTCCTCACGCCCCTCGAGATCGCGGCATCGCCGATAGAGCACATCATCCACGCGTGCCCAGGTGCCATCGTCACGACAGCGCCTCAAATCGCCGTAGACCGTGCTCCGGGGCGGGGAGTCCTGCGGCAGCGTCCGCCACTGAAAACCGGATTGGAGAAGGTAGAAGACGGCGTTGACGATCCGGCGAAGGCAGGTGGCGCGTGGTCGGCCGCCTGGCTTCGGTGCCGGCAAGAGCGGCGGGACAAGCGACCATTCGCGATCCGTCACGTCACTTGCATAGCCGCCGGGCGGGCGCGCATAGTCCTTGTTGGACGCCGCCGTCTAAGCCATCCGATCCTCCGTCGTATGTCGCCAGGAACACCGTTGAATCAGGCCGAAGGCGGCCACTCAACCTCGCTCCGGACCTTCTCGGACAGCCTCTAAGAGCCTCCTTCGCATGACGAGGCAACGACACTCCGCCACACTTCGAGAACAAAAGCCCAGATGTGTGATCGCGTCACCTAATCCCGGTGCCGAAGTCCCTATGCCCAGTAGAACAAAACTGGCCTGCAACGCTTCAGGCCACCACCTCACCAATTTCGAGAACCAGGTCGGCTTCTTCCAGTCCGAAGCGCTCTGCTACATCGAGAATTGCGGCACGGCTTGCGAAGAGTGCCTGACCGACGCGCTCCTCCTCCTCGGCGTCCAAGGAGCCTGCCTCCAGATGGCGGAGCGCCTGCAGCTCCATCACTTGCCTAAGTGTCTCCATGAGCCCGAGAACGAGACGCGCAAGGTCCCGCTCCGCGCAGGCCGGATCAACGTCGAACGCGGGCGCGCGGCTCATGTGGTTTCTTCCTTGTCCAAGCGGCGACCGACGACCTCCCCCTGTGGAGGCAATGCCGCATGGCAAGCCGTAACCGCCAGCAGCCGAAGCGACACCCGCACAAGTTCGCGGTTTGCGATACCAAGACTCAGTTCTGCATCTGCCACGACGCCGTTGTTGAGCACGCCGTCAAGGAGTTCTACCAAGCGACCGGTTGGCGGGAGCGTTCCTGTCGTAGCCTGACCCGCCCGCTCTGTCGCTTGGACAGTCGGTGCCTCAGCGCTGACTGCTGAACCCACGTCGTCAGCTTCCCGTGTATCAGGCAAGGTGCTGCCCCCCACCGTCTACGAAACTATAGGGTGCCCATGGGCCGTCGACCTGGAGCGCGAAACCTTCTTCTGCAAGCCGCGCGCTCTCACCCTCGAGCGCTGAGAGTGTTGCATGCGCATCGCCCCGATTTACCAAAGCATCAATCGCCAGAGTAGTTGGCCGACCTCTGGGAGCCCTCTGAAACTTGACCGCTTCGCTACCTATACCACGAACCACATCCGCCAGAGAGTGCGCAATCAACTCAAGCCGTGCGGCGCCGTCTCGTGCGGCGCGACGAGCCTGAAGTTGGGTCGCAAGGTAGCTGCTCCCAACCGCGCTTCGCCGGTCTGCTGTGTCATTCCTGGCGGGGCTCGGAATACTGATGCGGCAGGTGATCTCCTGTCGCCCCGCGATCTCCGAGAGTGCGTGTCGCCACTCGTGAGAACTCTTCGATATCATCGAGGCAACGGCACTGAGCGAGGTGAAACCCTGCCCGAAGCGGAAGGGCAGAATGTCGTCTTGAAGGCTGACCGCTGTGATCAGCCTGTGATGCAACAGCGCAGCATGTTGGGTCGCCCGCGGATCTCTCGACGCTCGACCCAGACGACTTGCAATACCAAGCAGACCGCTAGCGCGCAGTCGTCGGATCTGCATATCAGTCTGCTGAAGAAAAGCGGAGATGCTCGGCATGCCAGTCGAAACTGCATCTTCGGCTAGAATGCCATGCAGAACCCATCGCGCGACCGTCATCGCGCACCAACAATACTGGCACCACGGCCCGTTCGTACCTCGCCGTGCCGCGCAAGACTGGAGTGTTCAGTGGCATCCGCGCGTTCAAACCGAAGAGAGAGCTGCTCTTCAGTATCCACGTGAGGACGTGCACCACGGCGCAACAGGTGATCCGCAGCGGCGCGCAGCGCGTCGATGACGTCCCCAGGGGCGTTTTCCCTTATTGCAGCCTTTAGAGTGCGTTTTCTAGCGTCTCGAATAGCTTTGGAATCTGTGGCCGCAACTCCCAACTGCCGGCGGGCAGCTAGCGTGTCATGCTTGTCGGTTGCATCGAGCGCTATCGTCGCGAAGCTTATCGGCGGAAGCGGCCCGATACATCGCACTGTTAGCATCCCGGACCAGAGGTCGTCGATCTTTGTGAGGAGACGATCGAGTGCGACGTTGCCCATGACAGCGAAGGACGATCCATCGCGCTCAGATTGTCCACCTCGAGGGTCTTCGGCATCCGGACGTGGCATCAGGATCGCGGCGGCTGCGATGTCGTGGATCTGCATCACAGGGCGCTCGATCGCGTCGTGCGCATCTCCACCTAGCTCCGCGTAGATCATGTCACGAAGCTTGGTGCGCTGAATTTCGGCGGCCGCAGCAGCGTTCGCGCTTTTCTCTCGCTTCTCATCGACAGTGGCGTTTTGTGGAGGGAGGACGAGTAAGGAGCGTAACACTTCATCAGGGCGCCAGGAAACCAAGATTTGATACTCAGCCAATCCTTCATGCTCGGCCAGTTTGGCCTCGAAGACATCTTGATGGTCGGCGGCCAGGGCGATCAGGGACGACGGTAGCGCTGCACGACCAGCGAAACGCGCGGGTAGTACCGGGCCATGCAGGAGGAGTTCTTCGAGTGCTTGACGTTCAATGACGAGTCGACGGAGTCGTTGTCGACGGGCTTTGGGTGATTCTGAGCAACTCACGATAAGGCCGAGTGCGCCGATGGAGCGCAGACGCAGATCCGGCGCCGCTTGGCGCGCTTTCGCGATGGACCGTTCTGCGTCTGGGTACCGCATTACTGCTAGCAGGCGTTCCGGCTTTGCACCTTCGTTAACGCTCAGGTTTACGGCAGTGCTCATGCACCACCAGGCGATGTAAGGCGGCGGCCTTCTTGCAGCCGCTCGATCAGAGCTTCCTCTGCTTCATCAAACTCAGCCTCGGAGATCTCACCTGTCTCCAGAAGGTTCTCGAGATTATCGAGCGCTTTACGGAGTTGAGCGGGATCACAGTGCTCTGAGAGCGCTGCACGTTCGAGAGCCCTAGCGACGGCAAGCAGCCCCGCTATTGGGGCAGTCATGGGCAGGGCAACGAGACGGAACAGTGCCATCTCACGCAGCCTGCCTATGAGCTACGTCCAACTGTAGATCGACGAAACTGTAGATCGGTGCTGGTCCGACGAGCTTGCTGGTTGCTGACCGCTCCTTTGATAGAGACGTGACCTGATCCAGCAGTGCAGCCTCATTGCAGCGTGCGACGAGGAGATCGGCTTTAAGCAGCATCGACGGATGCTCGGGTGCGCGGAGGACGCGGTCGTCTATGAGACCGTCAAGTGCTGCTAGAAGGCGTCTCTGCTCTTTGCGCCGCTCTTCCTCTAGCGCATCGGCGACACGGCGGCCGAGATCGATCTTCAGTTGAGTTGAGCCTGACTTGCTGACCGCCTGGTTATGGAGTGTTTTGAGAGTAGACTTTGCTGCAACGGCGCGGGAGAGCAGGGCTCGCTCCTCCAGCTCGATTCTGACGCCCCATTCGCGCCTCCCGATGAAACGCGAGAGGAGATTGCTGATCGTCGCTTCTGCCTGGGTCACGGCGCCAATTGCTGCAGCAGCGTCATCCGCGATGGTGCCAAAGCGCATGGGCAGGAGATCAAGCTCTTCACCCAGTGCCTCGAGAACCTGAGTGTGCGCCTTCATGAAGCGACGGCGCGCTGGGATATCTTTGAGGCCTGTGGGGCTCGCAAAGATGGTGTGATCGCCCGCCTGCAACGGCTCGACCGCCTCCCCTTCGATCCCTCGGACCTCGCCGTTCAAGTCCTTTGAGGTTCCCGCGATAGCATAGCAGTACATACGGCTCATTGTGCTGGCTCCATCGAGCGTTCCAGTTCTGCCAATCGGGTTTCTAGTTCCGCCAATCTTCCCTGAGGCTCAGTCTGGGTCGAGGGCTCTGGAGCAAGAGAAGAGGGCGCCATCACATGGCTCAGGGCAGGGTCGCGCCTCCACCAATCAATACCCATGTCCACTGCCTTATCGACCGTGGTCACCAGGAGGCGGATCTTTACCGTCAGGAGTTCCACTCCTGCGATCGCAACCGTCACGTCGCCTGCTACGACCACGCCCTTGTCGAGCACGCGCTCCAGAATGTCGGCCAGACTGTCGTGACTGATCGGGCTGTTGAGGCCGCTGCTCATGATGCATCCCCGGTTTCAAAGCGGTCTTCGCGGTAGCCGCGTGCGATGCGGCTGAAGGCGCGGGCCTCACCCGTGTCGTCGAGTTGCATGGAGTAGCTGCTGATGAGGTCGTTCGTGCCGACTCGGGCCCGAGCCTCCACAACATCGATCCGAAGCCGCCAGCCGCCATCCTCGCGCCGGCATTCCGTGACCTGGTCGATTGGTGCAGCCGTGAAAAGGCTCGCCGCATCGCGAGCAGCTTTAATGACCGCTGCGATGTCCAGGCTGCGCGTCGTGGGTCCATTCGTTGCAACTTGGACTTTCGGCTCAGTTGCCTCGCTCATCGGATCGACAACTCGGGTCTTGGCCCCGTTCGATCGCTCGTTCGTCGTTTGTCGAAGAGGCGCATTCATGCGGCTTCACCCTTCGGTGGGCTGCTTTGGAGTGGTTGGGCCAAGGTCCGCGTGATGATGGCGGCGACATCGGCGAGCGCTGTTCCGTCGATTACAGCGCCAGCCTGCGAGGACATGTCCGCCGCAGCCTGCACAAAGCGGTCATCCGCAGCGTCGATCGCGATCTTGTGGCAAGCGACGACGCGGGCGAGCATTAGTGCCGGTCGAAGCGAACAGTCCCGTCTGCACGTCGGCGTCTTTCTGAGAGCGCGCATGATCGCGACCAGCCGCTCCGCAACGGATGGCGAAAGCCCAGTTTTGGCGGAAATCACACCTGCCTCGAAGTGTTGCGTGGGCGCTGGCAGGGAGAGCGTAGTTAGGCGGTCCATGAGTGCATCAGGCATCGTCTGCGTGCCCGTGTAATCATCCGGATTCGAGGTGAGTACGACGCGGAAGGCTTCGTGGGCGGTAACTATCGCCTCCCCCACCGGGCGTCCCGGCAGCACGAGCACTCCCTCTTCGATGGCTGCGAGCAGAGCATTTGCGGCCGTGGCGGGCGCACGCGTGAACTCATCGAAGATAAGCGTTGCGCCAGTCGTCATTGCAGTGGCGAGCGGTCCCTCTTGCCACAGAACGCGGCGCTCAGTTTCAGTCTTGAGGACGCTGTGGACAAAGCGGTCGCGTGTCTGCCGCACCACCTCTCCGCCTTCATGGCCGAGGAGGTCCGTGCTGGTGAGAGCGGCATCGCCTGTTGCGTACACGACTGGGCGGTCGCGATCTTTCGCCAGCCGACGTGCAAGGGTCGTCTTACCAGTGCCCGCGGGGCCGCGCAGGTTTACGGCGAGCCCCGCCTCTAGGTAGCCAGCGGCACGCCCATACAATGCAGCGATTTCCGGATCTTTGTGGAACGCAGCTTCGCTACCGTGCGCGAACGGAGCGCCGACATGATCGAGTGTGGGTCGTGGACGTGCGTCCGTGAAGTCTCTCATGCGGCCCGTCCTTCTGGTCGCGGTCTGCTCTCGCAATGATTGAACGATACGAGAACATCGTTAGCGCAAGCTTAAGTTGCGGGCGCTTCTATCCAGCCATCGCTTTTGCCGTTTGCATCCCTCGGAAGGCCGTTGGCGAAGGAATAGGCTGCAGGTCGAGCGGGTGCGGGAAGCGTTGCTGCGATGGCGTCGCGGATGCACGCTTCCAACGCGTCCGTAGGCCCGGTCTGCGCCGGGACGATGAGCGCTTCGAGGCGGCGAACATCACCCGACTGCGACAGTCGTACCGCCGCGCTGCGAACGCCGGACAGACAGGCAAGCTGAGCGGCGATCTCTCCAGGATGAACGGTGATACCGGCCACGGTTACGGCCCCATCTCGCCTTGGGCCGAGATTGAAGTGGGTCGTGTCGATCCACGAGATCTCATCGGGTGGCGTGGCGAGGGCACGACGTGTATTGCGGCGTTCGATCTTCTCACCGTGTCGTCGGAGCGTAGGCATGAGCCTGAAGGGCGCGCTTGGCGCCGATCGTCGACCGAGCCCACCTGTTTCGGTCGAGCCGTAAATGTCTTCAAGGCTCGCCAGCCCGGCATCCTTGGCGAGGCGCCAGATCGCGCTTGTGGCAGGACCGCCTGCAGTGGTGCCGTGGACGCCTGCGAACTGCGCGCCGCCGCTCAACAGCATCTCCCAAATCCCGGGTGCTGCTACTATGAGATCGCCGGGACGGGCATTCCGCGCGCGCATCGCTGACGGGCCCTGTTCTGCGTGGATCACTTGCCTTCCAGCGAGGCACGGGCCGAGGACGGTAAAGAGAAAACCATAGATATGGTGCGGTCTTACGAGGCCGAAGACCGTCCCATCACCCGGGAGAAAAGACGCCTGACCCGCCTCGAACGCCAAGTCGGCTGCCTCGTGTCGGCACCTCTTCGGCGTGCCGGTTGTGCCTGAGCTGCGGAACGTGACTGCATTTGCGCCGCGCTGCAGGCTTGCCGCCACAACATCGACGCAGGCACCAAAGTCACTCGCGAGGGTCAGGTAGTCATCGCTCCCAATCTCGCCCAAGCAGAAGAACTCGGCAAATCGGGTGGCGAGGCCGAGCCGAGCAACGCTGTCGAAGCCGGCGCCCGTCTCGTCGAGGGGCGTTTCCTCGCGCCATGCCGTCCAGATCGCAGGCGCGAGGCTTCTGCGCTCCGCTTGCTCTCGTTCGTCGCGAGCGAGCGAGATGAGAACGGCCAGGATCGCTTCACGATCGAGGCAAGCAAGGGGGGCAGTGGCCCCCGCAGTCGATTGCTGCATCAGCCGGTTTCCAGCTCGTGCAGCAACTCGCCTACAAGCGAACGGAACTGACGACGCGCGTCTTCTGCCCGCGCGCGGATGGCGAGGGCATGCGCTGCCATGTCGGCCGCCGAGAGATCTGGGTCATCGGGATCGATGTCGATGCGGATGTCGTTTGCGGCGTCGTAGGCCTCGAGGCTGTCCATCACTTCGCCAAAGCTCGGGCACTCCCAGGCGTCATGCATCTCGATGTCGCCCTCTGCCTTCGAGCGCATGTCCACGCGCACGACGAAACCGCCCTCGCTGGCCCGATAAATGTTGACTTCATACCAGAAGCGAGACCCGGGCACGTAGCTCATGGCCATACAGAGCTCACTGCCGCTGAACGCAAGCGGCCGCCGGCCGGTCCTCTGCAGCCAGTAGCTCTCGGTTTCTGCAGACATCTCGGACAGCCCGGCGGTCTCGACCGTCTTCCGATCAAAGGCTTGAGGCGATTGTGTCATCATCGGTTCGTTCCTCACGATTGCTCGTCGCTGGTGGCCAGCGCAGGCCGGCTGCGCGTGCCAGATCATCGAATTCGGCGTCGAGATCGGCGCCGAGGGTCGTGCGCGGCTGGTCGTCCATGCCAAAGACTATGGCGGCCGAGGGGCGGTGCGCGGCGAGCGCTTCCAGCAGCGTCTCGGCATCCGGCGCCACTGCGGCACTGTGCACGGGTCTCAGCCCGCTGCCTTCGACCGGTTGAAATGCTGCGGAGATGCAGACCGAACCGCCAGCGACGCAGTATAGAGCGAGTCTGTGTTGGCCGGCGCCCGCTTGTTCGGCTTCAACCTCGATCGCCAACCACCCCGTTGCTTCGATGGGGCGGCATCCGTCGCGGCGAATGCGCAGGTTCTGTGTGAGTGGTCGGCGCTCTCGCGTCGGCTCACCACTTCGCCCGTCCCTGCTTCTCGGTAATGGGGCGGTGCACCCGGTGTCCACGCCACGCCGCCAATCTCGGAAGAGGCGCCGCATCTCGTCTGAGACGCGCAAGATCGGCTCCTCTCCCGACATCCGAACGGCCTCAGGCGCGCTTGACGAAGATCCAGCAGGTTTGGCCGTCCACCTGGCTCTTGAGGTGGATCTTCACCTTCACCCGCTGCATCTTGTAGTCAAACTCATAGTCAAAGAGTGTATCCACCTGTCCCGAACGACGGAACTTCAAGAACTCACCGTGAAATCGCTTACCCTTGGCACAAGGGGCGATGTCGTTGAAGAAGTTCTTGCCGACGGCATCTGTCGGATTGCGCTTCGAAAGATTGGCCTCGGCGGCATTGTAGCGCTGCACATCGCCTTTTCGGTCGACCAGGATCGCGCCGAAGGGCAGCGAGTCGACGCGATGCGGCTCACGCTGCAGGATGTTGTCGATGTCGTTCGTACCGAACGGCAGAATTTCCATGGGATGCTCCTTTAGGCAGTGCGCTTGATTAGTCGTGGCTCGCGCCGTTGGGCCGCGGCGTGTCCTTTAGAAAGGTGTTGTTCCGCGTTAGCGACATCTCGTGCACACGGGTGACTGGGGGACGACGCTCCTCCGAGTCCTCGGGCCGGCCGACGACGGAGATCCAGCGGTAGTCGACACTGCCGATGCTCACGAGGCATTGCGGTACCTTCTCGAACCGCTCCTCCGCCTCGAAGCGGACGTCGTCGATGTCGAACTCGTCCGCTTCGCCGATCTCGGAAAGCGCGGTTAGCTCGTCGATTCGTCCTTCGGTGCGCAGCTTTTCCGTATCGGCGATAATTTCTGCAGCGGCCTCAAGCACCCACTCAGGATGCGCGCCGCGGATGACGAGGCCGAGCTTCTCGAAACTGAATTCGTAGCGCTCTCCATCGGTCATCAGACGACCTGTTTCTTCCATACTCCACGGCTCCTACTGATGGTCCGGTCGAGGCCGGGCCGCCGTGGCGCCCCGGAACTCACCCGATGAAATGTCCCAGGAGGTCTGAAAAAATCGTTTGTCGCCGATCGGTCTTTTTCGGGTCCCCGCATTAAGGGGCTGGCAAGCGGCGCATGCCAGAAGCTGCGGGAGAACGGTGGCGTGCCCAGGAGGAGCTGTGATGTTCGAGAGCGGGATGGCGACGGTGAACCGGGCGCTCAACGAACTGGGCTCGGATGTGATCGGCGCACTTGCAGATGCGGCCGTGGATCAGGCGATCGTGCTCGATCGGTACGACATCGTTCAATGGGCGGGCCCTGGTCTATGCCGTCGGCTGATGGCAAGCCCAGCCGCGCTCGAAGGTCTTCACATCAACGCACTTCTCGCGCGTTTCGGCGCACCGGCGGATCCCGAAGCGCAGGCTGAGGCCTTGTCAGGCGGTGAGGTTGGAATGCTGCGCTTTCTCGATGATGAGCGTGAGGAAACGGCATTCAAAGCGGTTGTGCGAAGCATTCCGCCGCAATCCGAGGAAGGGCGTGGCCGTGTCATTGTGCTGATGGATGTCAGTAGCATCATGGAGCAGCTCAGCCGGGCCGAGCGCGCGCGTGAGGCGATCGAGCAGCGGCTCAACATCGACATCGACACCGGATTACCCAATGAACGTAAGATGTTGGAGCGCCTGCTGGCTGAGCTGCGGGTCGATGATGCCGTTGAGGGTCAGGACCCGGTAGGGATCCTCCTCGTGGAGGTCATGGACTACCGACAGATCGTCGATCTTTACGGGGCCGACGTCGGTTCGGAGGTCTTGCAGGAATTGGCCTCCACAATGTCCAAAGCGCTGCCGGAAGGTCAGTTCGTCGCCAGGCTCAAGGAGCATGAGTTCGGCGTTCTCTTCCCAAAGGTCACCTCCCGCCAAGCCCTGGTCTCGACTGCGGAAAAGCTGACCCAGGTCCTGTCGATTGAGGTGCCTACGGACCTCGGCGACTGTCGTGTCAGTACGCTGATTGCAATGGCGGAAATGCGGCCGGGCCAAGGGAGCCCCGATCAGATCCTCAACAATGCTCGGATCGCCATGGGCTGGCGCGATCTGCCGCGGCGGGCCGGTCAGATCCGCGTCTACGAGCCGGAGATGCGGGCTGCGCTTGAGGCGCGCAGCCGAACCTACAACGAACTCTACGCCGCCCTCGACAACGACGAGATCGAACCGTTCTTCCAGCCGCAGATCAGGCTCAACGACCGCGCGGTCGTCGGCTTCGAAGTGCTGGTGCGATGGCGCCATCCGGAGCAGGGCCTCGTGCCCCCCGGGCTTTTCCTCGAGATCGCCGAGGAGACGGGTCTCCTGCCAGCTATCGATGATGTGGTGATGCAGAAGGCGATGGCCTGCCTCGGCCAATGGCATTGTGCGGGTCACACCGACACGCGCATCTCGCTCAACTGCACTGGAGAATCGCTCCGCGATCCTGCCTATGTCGACAAGCTATTGATGGAGATGGACCGGCACAATCTGGAGCCGCGCCATGTGGCGATCGAGATCCTCGAGACCGTGCTTTTTGGAGATGCCAAGGACACTGCCCGGCTGACTTTGGAGAAACTTCAGAAGCTCGGCTTCTACCTCGAGATCGACGATTTCGGGACGGGCCAAGCCTCGATTTCGCATCTCATCAACCTGAACGCCGATGCGGTGAAGCTTGATCGATCCCTCGTTCGCGACATTACCGAAGACCGGCCGTCGCGCCTCGTCGTCGAAGCGACGGTGGCCCTGTCGCGCAACCTCGGTCTCGCAACTTTGGCGGAAGGCGCGGAGAACGAGGATCAGATGACGCTGCTGACGGAGATCGGCTGCGAATACGCACAAGGCTTTGGCATCGCTAAGCCCATGTCCTTCGAGGACACATCCGCCTGGCTCACAGCACATCTCGCCGCCATGCATGCCGTCACTGCGAAGACAGCGTGAATGGACACCCCAAACGATGCCGCCAGGGGTGCGGTTCGCGCTGCGTCAACTGAGCCGTTGCAGTCTGAGCACCAGCGACCAAAACGGCCTTTCGAGCGCCGGAAAGTCGAGGCCGACCATGGTGACCCACCTGCAGAGATTGGTGATCTAGGCCTGAGCATCGACACCGCGTTGAGGATTGCCGAGGGCAGATGTCATGCGGTGATCTCGCAGAACGGCGCCGACCGGATCGCCGCCTCGCATCAGCGCTTGCAGTCTGTCATTGCCGAAGGCCGCGTCGTTTATGGCATCACAACCGGATTTGGCCCTCTCGCCAACCGACAACTCGCCCCTGGGCAAGCGACGGCGCTGCAGGAGGGGTTGATCGCGCATTTGGCGACAGGCCTTGGCGCGCCGTTCTCATGGCTTGAGGCGCGGCTCATCCTGCTCGCGCGGCTGTCCTCGATCACTCAAGGCTACTCTGGCGCCTCTCCCCGCCTCGTAGCCCTGCTTTGTTCAGTGCTGAACAGCCCGTTTGCACCGCGCATGCCAAGTCGGGGGACGGTGGGCGCTAGCGGCGATCTGACGCCGCTCTCCCATATGGCGCTTTCGCTGATGGGGCGCGCACCCTTCATCGATAGAGAAGGCCGAGCGGTACCGGCTGAGGACGTGTTCGAGGCACTGGACACCCAACCGCTCGACCTCTCCGCGCGCGATGGCTTGGCGCTCGTCAACGGGACCTCGGCAATGACCGGCGTTGCGGTTCTCAATGGAGCGCGGCTACGCGGTCTGACCGGTTGGGCAACGGCGCTCAGTTTCGCATTGGGTGAGGTCATGGGGGCGAGGGCGGAGCACTGGCACCGAAGCTTTGCCAAGGCACGCCCGCATCCGGGCCAAGCCGCGGTGACGGAGAAACTTGCAGACTGGTCAGGGATGAGCGGCCGCCTAGCGAAGACACCTGCCGCAACCCTTGTCGCAGCTTTGGCGACGGTGCCAACCGACGTGCCAATCGCAGAGGCGATGCAAGAAGCCTACAGTCTGCGCTGCGTGCCGCAGATCCTTGGTGCTGCGGCCGATGCCGTCGGCTTCCACAACCAAGTAGTGGAGCGGGAGCTCAA